>JAKPGY010000129.1 GCA_029550685.1 Bacillota bacterium | reverse complement strand
AAAACACCCAGGAGGCTGCTGCTATTTACCTGAGCGTAGATACTTCCCCTGGCGAATCTATAGAGGAAATCAGGGTCCTCCACCACTTCCCGGTAACGTTCCGGATGGGCTATAATCACCTTATAACCCAGTACCTGGAGATTATAGAGAAGATCTCCGGTATAGGGAGGGAAGCCATACATAGGAAATTCCAGGAGAAGGTAGCTGCTTTTATTTATGGTCGGTACCAGGCCTTCTTCCAGATCCCTGATTAACCCGGGATAAATGAAAACCTCAGCTCCTGGATAGATTTCCAGGTCTATCTCCCTTTTCTTCAGTACTTCCTGGAACTGCCGGATTTTCTCCTCCAATTCGGGCAGGGCAAAGCGATAACCCTCCTCCATGAAATGAGGAGTGGCCACAATCCCCTTGATACCTTTTTTAACTGTCTCCTCTGCTATCCTGATGGATTCGGCCAGGTTTCTGGCCCCGTCATCCATGGCAGGTAGTATATGGCTGTGGATATCGTACACTATTCCTCCATCCTTCTCCCCGAAACCTTAGCCATAGTAATGATAATAATGGTACCTGTTTAGCTGGTGCACCGGATATTTATTCAGGATTACCCCTAGGATATTGGCCCGGGCATTTACCAGCAATTCTTTTGCCTTCAATAACAGCTTCTGTTCAGTCTGATGAGAGGCTACTACCAGCAGGGTACCATCCACCTTACTGGCCAGAATTACCGCATCTGTAACAGCCAGTACCGGCGGTGTATCGATAAAGACCAGATCCGCCTCTGCCCTTGCCTTTGCCAGGATTTCCTCCATTTTCCGGGAGGCAAGCAGTTCTGCCGGATTTGGAGGAATAGAACCGGCACTGATTAGCTTGAGCCCATCAATTCCGGTCTCCCTCAGGCCTGTGGCAAAATCTATTTCACCGCTAAGGACATTACTCAAACCATTAAAGTTGGTCATTTCAAAGAATTTATGTTGCATGGGTTTCCGGAGATCAGCATCTATAATTATGACCTTATTCCCATTCTGGACCATGGAAACTGCCAGATTGGCCAGAACTGAGGATTTCCCCTCTGAAGGGGCACTACTGGTAAAAAGTACTGTTTGTAAAGGTTCATCCGGACTAATAAAACTCAAATTGGTCCTGATCTGCCTGAAGGCCTCTGCGACTGGTGATTTGGGATTATTTAAAACCAGCAATTCTTCCTTCCTGCTTTTGAGTAACTGTCTGCCTCCTTTATTGTTTTTACCCATGCTGATCAACTCCATAGCCTTGCCTGTATTCTTTCTTCTTAATATCCGGTATAATACCAAGTACCGTCAGGCCAGTCAATCTTCCAATATCCTTTTCCTCTTTTACTGTAGTATCCAGGTATTCCTGCAGGAAGATAATAAATACTGCCAGCATTCCGGCCAGTATTACGGCAATGGCCATATTAAAAAATTTCCGCGGTTTTACCGGTACTTCATTAACTATGGCCGGATCTATGACAACCAGATCAGAAGTCTGCATGGCTTCCTGGATCTGGAGTTCTTCCCTTCTCTCCATAAGAATCAGGTAAATATTCTCTGCTATCCTGGTCTCCCTTTCCAGCCTGACTAGATCCAGTTCCCTGGCTGGCAGCTCCTTAAGCTTTTCTTCCTGTTCCCTGATTCCCTCTGCCAGGGCACTAATCCTGGCCTCCGTAGAAATTACTGTAGTTTCCAGCTGAATGATTCTTTCCTTTAGGGCCCGGTGGATGGGATTAAGGGTCTCAGTCCTGCTACTGATAATCTCTTCCACATTATCCGCCAGTACCTTCTCCACCTCGGCGATTTTCTCCTTAACTTCCTGAACCCGGGGATGTTTTTCAGTATAGATTCCCATTAAACCTGCCAGTTCTATTTCCAGCCCGATTAACCTTTCCTTATTGGCACTGACAATGGGGTTCCTGCTAATGGTCTGGCTGGAGACAATACTTTCTTCCTCTGCCGCCAGATATTTCCTGCTTTCATTTAAGAGAATGCGAGCCTCCCTTAGAGCCAGCTCAGCCTCTGCCTTCCTGCTTTCCAGTTCTGTCAGTCTCCTTAAGAGGGTAGCTCCATATTCTGAAGGCATGATGAGCCCACTTTCTTCTTTATACTGCAGGAGTTCTCCTTCCAGCTTAGTTAACTCCTCCTGCACAGTGGCCAGCTGTCTATTAACAAAATCTATAGCACTATTTAGATCAGCATTATTTATCCGCTGGTTTTCCCTTGTGAAAACCTCCACCACTTTATTGGCAATATCCCGGGCCAGTACCGGTTCCGGATACTGGACAGTAATTCTTATCAGGCCCGTATCTGCTGTACTCAGGCCCGTATCTGCTGTACTGCTGATGGAGATATGTTTTTCCCTGAGGGCCTTTGCCGGCAGCAGCTCCCCTTTATCATCTCTGAGACCCAGTTCTGCAATGACCTTATCCAGGACCATCCGGCTCTCCATCAAAGCTTTATAGCTGGCAGACTTGTTTTTGGAAGCTCCCAATAGAGAAAACTGTCCACTGAATAGACTATCAGCACCGGATTCCTTTATCATTACCAGTGTTGAAGTTTCATAAATTCTGGTCATCCTGTCACTGATAAAATAACTTAACAACAGGGCTATAAAAACAAGGACAACTATAAACCATTTCCTGCGCCAGAAAAGGTTGAGGAGTTCCCGTAGATCCAGCTCCATCATCCCTGCATCATAATATACTAAACCTTCCTCATCTCTATACACTACTATCCTCCTTTACTACTCCAGACTGAGCAAATCTCTAATAAATTTGGCACCAATTAGATAGCCAAAGACCTTCTGCCAGTCTATCCCCCCAATTTCCTCTATAACCACTGTATCACCTGGCTGGAGCAGAGGGTTTCCCCCTCCCTCTTCAGCAGCGAAATAAGCAGCCAGATTAACTATCTCACTACTGCCGTCCTGGTGGATTATTTTTACCTTTTCCAGGTCGCCTCTTTCTTTCTGGTTACCAGCCTGGGCCAGAAGTTTGTCCAGGCGCATCCCTTCATGCCAGTTATAATTGCCCGGCCTATTTACTTCACCCAGGATATTAACATCAAAAATCTTCTTCTCTACATATACAGATGAACCTGCTGGCAAAACCGGATCAACATTAAGGGAAGCATCTGCCAGATAAGCAAGAAAATCCACATATTCTATGGAACCGTCCGGATAAATGATCCGTATATTGGAGAGATCCCCCCTTACAGTCTGATTACCGGCCTCAGCCAGTAATTCGCTTAAACGCTTCCCCTCCCACCAGGTGTAGGAACCAGGCCTGGCTACTTCACCGAAAATACTCAACTTCTGTACTTCTTCCGGCAAATACAGGACATCTCCATCCTGCAGAAGATAGTTTCCCGTCAGGACAGTACCAGACAGAAGTCCTTTCAGGTTTATTTCTAAAATTTCTTCCCCCCTGCTCAATCTCAACTGATCCAGGGCTGCTTTCTCAGTAGGGCCGCCAGCCCGGGCAATTAATTGTAGTACCCGGGTCTCCCCGACTACTTCATAGGTGCCGGGATTCCTTACCTGCCCCAGGATCATAACCTGGCTCCGTTTATAGTTCAGGAGGGACAGGCTGATCCTGGGTTCCTGGATATATTCACCATAACCTTCCTCCAGTAATTCCCTGAGTTCTTCAATGGTCAGCCCCTCTGCTTTAATTTTACCCAGCAGGGGAAGACTGATCTCTCCATCCGGATCAATACTGAGAGTTAATGATAAATCCGGATGCCCCCAGACCAAAATATTCAGGCGGTCATCCTGTTGTAATTTATACCCAACAGCCTGTGTATTTAAGACCACCAGTGGAAAGATAAGTATAAATATAAGCAATTTAATATTTTTTTCTATATATTCTGATGAAGGCAATAGTAAAACCTCCTTTTTTATCCTTATTTTTTTATTTTTCTATATTATTTTTTTTATTTTTCTATATTATAAATATATACGACTTTATTTATAAATTTCCTGTCTATTATTCATAAATATTTTTCATTTATTAATTTTTTTAACTATTGAAACTTATATCTTTTTTATTTGCATTACTCTTTCACCTGCAGTATAATAGATAAAAGTAGATTAAAATACTCAACTTTATAAGGAGGGAGAAGAATGCCTATATACAATGATGTCACTGAACTGATTGGCAGAACACCATTGCTGCGGATAA
>JAKPGY010000118.1 GCA_029550685.1 Bacillota bacterium | reverse complement strand
TACCACCTGGAAATAGGAGAAAAATCCACCTACAAATTGGAATGGCTCAGGCCTTATTTGGAAGCCGGTTATCTGCCCAAAGTGTTCCATAATGCTAAGTATGCTCAGGTTCTGCTGCAGCGTTATGGAATAGACCTGCAGGGGATTAAGGGAGACACTCTTTTGGCAGCTTACGTATTCGATCCCACCTTTGATGGAGAACAATTAGCCCTAACGGTGCAGAAGTTCTTGAACCGTACCGTGGCTCCCAACAATAATGCCCTGCTGGCCCGTCAGATACTGCCATTGTGGACCACCATTGCAAATCAGCTGACGGAAGACCAGCAGGAACTGCTGCTTCAGGTGGAGATGCCCATGTCTGCCGTATTAGCTGATATGGAGTTTGCCGGAATTAAAGTGGAAAAGCCCACCCTGGCAGAAATCTCCGCAGAACTGTCCGTTGGCATCGAACGCAGTGAAAACCAGATATATGAATTGGCAGGCCAGGATTTTAATATCAATTCACCCCGCCAGCTGGGCAAGGTCCTGTTTGAAGATCTGGGATTGCGGATGGTCAAAAAGACCAAGACCGGCTATGCTACTGGAGCCGAAATTTTAGAAGAACTCTATGACGAGCACCCGATTATACCTTTGATTTTGCACTACCGCCAGTTGGCAAAACTAAAATCCACCTATGTGGATGCACTGCAGGAACTTATCCATCCTGATACCGGACGAGTGCATACCATCTTTAAACAGGCTATGACTGCTACCGGCCGGTTGTCCAGTGTAGAGCCTAACCTGCAGAACATTCCCATACGCTTTGAAGAAGGCCGTCGTATCCGCAAAGCCTTTGTAGCCCCGGGAGAGGGGTGGCTGCTGGTTTCGGCTGACTATTCCCAGATCGACTTGCGTTCCCTGGCCCATATCAGTGAAGATGAAATGTTAATAGAAACCTTTAAGCAGGGTATAGATATCCATACCCGCACCGCCTCCGAGATATTTCAGGTGCCCCTGGATCAGGTAACCCCTGCCCTCAGATATCGAGCCAAAGCCGTCAACTTTGGCATTATATACGGCATCAGTGATTATGGTCTGGCCCGTGATACCGGGGTAAGCCGCAAAGAAGCCAAGCAGTACATAGAAAAATACCTGGATAGTTATCCGGGAGTACGCCGCTATATGGAGGAAATCGTTAACTTTGGCATTGAGCACGGTTATGTAGAGACTATCTTGAAACGTCGCCGCTATCTGCCTGATTTAAGAGCTCGCAACAAAATGGTGCAGTCTTTTGCCCGGCGTATGGCTTTGAATACCCCCATCCAGGGTTCTTCGGCGGATATCATAAAGCTGGCCATGATCAATATCGCCCGGGAATTAAAAGAACGGGAGCTGCGATCCCGTATGCTGCTGCAGGTACATGACGATTTGGTTTTTGAGGTTCCCCGCGAGGAACTGGATGAGATCATTGCGCTGGTCAAGGATAAAATGGAACATGCCTGTGTTCTTAAAGTGCCCCTGGAAGTCTCAGTGAAGGCGGGGCCCAACTGGTATGATATGGAGCCTGTCAATGTTTAACAATGTGATATTAAGGAGGGCCGATTATGCCGGAACTGCCAGAAGTTGAAACTATCCGCCGCTCTCTGCTCGCTAATGAAAACGCGGTCCTGCTCAAGATGGAAATTCTCCATCCTGCTGTTCTGAGACGACAGGATTTCGAGCCTGCCAGCTTGTACGGTAAGTCTATTGCGAGAATTGCCCGCCGGGGTAAATTCCTGATTTTTTACTTTGCCCAAAGCAGCGGGCATTTAATTATACATCTGGGTATGAGCGGCCGGTTTTATATGGTTGACAAGGACCAACCCCTAACTGGCAAACATATTCATGCCGTGCTGCACCTGGACAATGGCCGTCGCTTGGTTTACCAGGATGCCCGTCGTTTTGGAGGGCTGTGGTTCATCACTGATGTCGAGGAGTTTTTCAGCTGTATGGGGTGTGAACCCCTGGAAGATGAATTTAACCCGGAATTATTGGCCAAACTGGTACAGGGCCGTAAAGTGGCCATTAAAAATCTTTTGCTGAATCAAAACCTTATTGCTGGCATCGGCAATATTTATGCAGATGAGGCATTATTTGCTGCGGGCATTTTACCCCATAGGCCAGCTGGATCTTTAACCAGTGAAGAAGTGCAGCGCTTATCCCAGGCCATCAAAAAGGTTCTAGCTGAGAGTATTCGCCAGCGAGGTACTACTTTTCGAGATTTTCGAGACGGTTACAACCAGTCTGGCGGCTTTCAGAACCACCTGCAGGTATATGGCCGCTGCCATGAACCTTGCCGGGTATGCGGGCACCCCATTGTAAGAGACCGTATCGGGGGGCGCAGCAGTCACTATTGCGAGCATTGCCAGCACTGAAGCCAAAGACAATCACCTTTTAGGCCTCCTATCCATATAGTGAAGGTATAACAATGAAAAGTGGATAGGAGTAGCACTACATGGAATATGCAGCCGCTTTGCTGTTCGCTGTGGCGGTAAGTGCTGATGGCTTTGCTGCAGGTGTTTCTTATGGTGTAAAAAAAATAAACATTCCGGTCCTGCCCCTGCTGGTCATTGCGGTATCATCCACAGCAGCGGTAACCATTTCCATGGTTTGCGGAACCGGATTGGCTGCTTTACTGGATCCCCGCTGGGCTTCTTATCTGGGAGCCCTGTTGTTAATAGCCATGGGGGGCTATTTTCTGCTGGGCGCTTGCCGGGAAACCATCAGCAGTTTGGAAATTGATCCCCAACAGCCATTGCTGAGTTTCAATATCAGGACCCTGGGTATAATTGTCCATATCCTGAAGGAGCCCTCTAAAGCTGATTTCGATTCCTCGGGAGAGATCAGTATGCATGAAGCAGCCTTTCTCGGATTGGCTTTAGCTCTGGATGCCTTGGGGGCCGGGGTGGGTATTGCCATGACCGGACTGAATATTTTGTTTACAGCCCTGTGTGTGGGTATGTTAAAATTTATATTAATAAACTGCGGAATGTGGATAGGCCGGTGCTGCACGGGCAGCAGGATGACAGGAGCAGCATCATTGCTGTCGGGTTTCATCCTGGTAGTTATTGGCCTGACGGAATTTATGTAAAGTCGGTGATAGCATGAAAATTATTGGTCTTACTGGGGGGATCGCCAGTGGCAAGAGCACGGTTGCCCGTGCCTTACGGGAACTAGGAGCCACCATCATTGACGCCGATGAAGTAGCCCATTCTATTATGGAACCAGGCAAACCCGCCTGGGAGGATATCGTGAAAAAATTCGGATCACATATTCTCAAACCTGACCAGACCATTGACCGGGAAAAACTGGGAGCCATCGTTTTTAATGATCCTGAACTACTGCAGGAATTGAATCAAATCACTCATCCGCGGATAGCCGAACAGTTCAAGCATATGATTAGAACTCTGAGAAATCAGCAATCAGATACCATTTTATTCATGGAGGTTCCACTTTTATACGAAACCCATCTGGAGAGAATCTGCGATGAGGTATGGGTGGTTTGGGTAGACGAAGAAACCCAGATTCAGCGCCTCATGAAGCGAGATAACCTGTTACGGGAAGATGCCATAAAGCGCATTGATGCTCAGATGTCTCTTGACGAGAAAGCACGCCGGGCTGACTTGGTTATTGACAATCGCTTCAGTGTGGAGGAAACAATAGCGAGCGCCACCAGATATTACAACGAAATTCTCAACAAATCCTAAATATTATTAACCATAACCTGTTGGCTGGGGGTTTATTTTAGTGAAACCAAAAACCAGAAGACGTTTTTCCATTGCACTGTGGCTGGTAATATTAATTTTTCTGGCTGTTATTTTGACATTTCCGCAATGGATTACTGTCTTTTACCCGCAGCCGCACCGGGATCTGGTGTTCAACGCAGCTTTGGAGCACCAGGTAGATCCTTACCTAGTTTTTGGCATCATCAGAGCGGAGAGCAAATACCAGTCGCAGGCTTGTTCTCCAGTAGGAGCGGTAGGGTTAATGCAGATAATGCCCACAACTGCCCAATGGATTGCCGAGCAGCAGGGGATAGAGGAATTCGATCCTGAACAGCTGCAGGATCCGGAAGTGAATATAAATTTCGGGTGCTGGTATTTGGCTAGTTTAAGTAAGGAATTCGATGGGCAGGTACCTTTGATGGTGGCTGCTTACAATGCCGGACGAGGGACGGTTCAGCAATGGAAGGCTGAGCAAGTATGGGATGGAAATCCTGAGCACTTGGAAAACATACCATTCCATGAGACCCGCGAGTATGTCCGCAATGTATTAAAGAACTACGAGGCTTACAAGGTCATTTATACCCAAGAGTAACACCTTGATCCCAAACCACTAACTGTAAAAAAAAGGAATATAGCAGAGCGGTGTCAAATACAATGTCCTCAGGAACACCTATGTGTGAAGGGGGCATTTTTCTTGTACCTATCATACCGGAAAGTGGTGGCCTTAGCCGTTCTTATAGGGCTAGCCTTGGCGACAGCCGGGGGCATTTACTGGTATAGGCAGGTTATTTATACGGCTAGTTTGGATACTCGCCCGCTGAAGATAGGCATGGTAGGTGATATAGATTCCCTGCAGCCGCCCCAGTTGGACAGCCCGGAAGAGCGGTTGGTTGCCTCGGCATTGTATGAAGGTCTGGTCTATTACGATGAGAAGACCGACAGTATAAGACCACGCTTGGCTCGCAGCTGGAAATACTCGGCTGATGATAAGACCTTAACCATAGATATCAAAAAGGCTCAATTCAGTAACGGGCAGCCGGTAACCGCCGAAAAAGTGAAGGCGGCCTGGGAAAAGAGCTTTTCCACTACCAAGGATTGGGCTAATATCAGTCTGTTTCTGCCCATCGAAGGCAGTAAAGCCCGTCTGGAAGGACGTACTCCTGATATTGCCGGAGTAGAGGTAGTTGACAGCAATACTCTGCGGATCCGGTTAGAAAAACCTAACGCGATATTCTTGCATATGCTTACCAACCCTATCTTCTGGGTCTACGATGCTGCTGAAACCAGTGACCCTGCTCCGGGAACCGGACCCTATGTCCTGCAGCCATCCAACCAGGATCATACCATTGCTCTGGTAAAAAACGATAATTACCATCGTGGCCTGGCCAAGGTCAGTGCACTCCAGGTTACTGTGTATAAGGAGCCTTATCAAGCTTTTAGCGACTTTAAAAACGGCAAATTGGATTATCTTAACCAGGTACCCTTAGCGGAAATAAAGAATGTAGAAAAAAATCCGGACTACCAGGATCAGTTTATCGATCGCTACCTGTGGGAGACTTACAGTCTGGGCTTTAATATGCATCGTGAGCCTTTTGCCGGCAATTACCTGCTGAGGCGGGCTCTAAATTTTGCGGTAGATCGCAAAACTATCATTGATACCGTACTGGGAGATGCCTATCGTACCTCCAAAGGAGCTTTGCCCATGGGAATGCCCGGTTACAATAAACAGTTGCGCGGGTATGCATATGATCCGGAAAAAGCTAAGGACCTGCTGGCTGAAGCGGGATACCCGGGAGGAGAAGGGCTGAAACCGCTGGTCTTAGCTTTTAATCGTGATGACGGTCACCGGGCGGTAGCTGAAGCCATCGCCCAGCAGTTTAATGAACTGGGTATAGATGTGCAGCTGCAGGAATTAGAGTGGGATTATTATAAAAAGCAGCTTAGTTCCATGGCTCTTACCTTGTTCAGGGTAGGCTGGCATGCTGATTACCCCGATGCGGATAACTTCTTGTATGGCATGTACCACAGTTCCCAGGTGGGTATAAGCAACCATACCGGTTATAACAATCCCCAGGTGGATAAAATTCTTGATGCCGCCCGGACCGAGACCAAAAGCCAGCAGGAACGCCTAAAGCTGCTGCAGAGGGCTGAAGAAATTATAGTCGACGATGCTCCCATGCTATGGTTGTTCCAAAAGAAAGCCGCTGCCTTGGTAGGTACCAATGTCCGTAATCTGGAAATGGACGGAATGGGCTTGATAGATTGGTTTGCAGTAGAACTCTTAAAACCTTCTGACGGTGGATCAGGCGATAGCCCGGGTCAGGAACAGGTATAGCTTGCCCCAGGCACATCGGTCCCATAGTAAAGCCCGTGCTGGTGTCAGTCACGGGCTTGTTTGCGTGCAGGGGCATGGATGTTGATCCAGGGCGGTGGTGGGGAGATTTAAGTTTCCTATTGAACCTAAAAGGATTTACTGGAAAAATTGTAGATAGACGATCGATGTGAAATCAGTGCTTAAATGGTTATGAATGACTTACAAGCAGGTGGTAGCATGGTGGTTAAAGTGAAGCTATTCGCAACCTTTCGCCGGGGACGTTTTCGCGAACAAGACATGGAACTTCCCGATGGCTGCACAGTGGAATGGGTCCTGGATCATCTGAATATACCACGCCGGCAGCTGGGTATTATCTATCTGAACGGCTTGGCCGCATCGGAAGATACTGTTTTGCACCAGGGCGACACTCTATCCATATTTCCGATGGTGGGAGGCGGTTGATTGACTAGATGGCTTGAGTTAAAAGATACCTTGGTCCTGGCTGAAAGGCAGGGAAAGACTCCCCTGGAAATAGAAAAGGAGCATTTGGCCCAAGGCGTGGTCCCGTTGCATTATCAACGCAACTATAATGCTATAAGCCTGTCTGATCAGATCAAACTCCTGGACAGCCGGGTAGGGGTTTGCGGCTGCGGTGGATTAGGAATGAATATAGTGAATTATCTGGCCCGGCTGGGAGTTGGTCATATAACTGTGTGGGATCCCGATATTTTCAGTGAGAGCAATCTTAACCGCCAGTTATTTTCTAGTTCAGATAATATTGGTAAGTCCAAAGTGGAAGTCTGCCGGGCTTCAGTCCAGCAGATCAACCCGGCTGTATGCTTAACCGCGATCCCCGCCAAGTGGGAGGAAAGCGATGCCAGCGTAATTTGCCAGCAGCAGGTGATGGTGGATGCTCTGGACAATATCCCTTCGCGTATAGCTTTGGCTCGTAGCTGTGAAAAGTTCAATATTCCTTTAGTACATGGAGCAGTGGGAGGATGGTATGGACAGCTGACAGTAGTAATGCCCGGAGATCGAATTTTACAGGAAATATACCAGAACGCAGAGCAGCAAGGTATTGAAAAAGAGCAGGGGACCCTGCCTTATACAGCTGCGGTACTGGCCGGTCTGGAAGCTGCCGAGACCGTGAAGCTCCTGCTGGATATGGAATCAGATTTACGCAGTCATCTCTGTTTAGTGGATTTGCTGAATATGAGTTTGGATATGCTTCCCAAGTGTAACAATAATGTAAACAAAATGTAAATATAGTGTAGCTATAATTACATTGATGTTACAGTGCTGAATAAGAGTATCAACACCCAAGGTGCCTGGGTAAAGCCAGGCACCTTGGGCGTTTCTGTACTGACAGGTTGGGTGGCACGCTTCTTGCTGCTGGTAAAAGCAGAGGAATCCATCTATTACATCGCCCATTGTATAATGCCTTGCTGAAATAAAACAGCTGGATTCCTCAAAATTTAGCAAAGGAGGGTGAAAACTGGTTTGCCCGGGTTGGGTGAAATCAGGAACGTATGAGCAAAGTTCTTTTTGTTGAACCAGAAAGGTGTACTGGCTGTCGCAGCTGTGAATTGATCTGTTCTTTTACCCATACGGGAGAGTTTAATCCTCTGCATTCTTCTGTATCGATAGTGGCTTTTGAAAAGCACGGTTATTCTGTTCCAGTGGTTTGCCAGCAGTGCAGCATCGCAGCCTGTATGGAAGTTTGTCCAGTGGGGGCTATCAGCAAGGATCAAAACGGAGCCATGATAGTAAATCACTCCATTTGTTTGCGCTGCAAAATGTGTACTATTGCTTGTCCCTTTGGGGCGACTTTCTATGATGCTGAAAATGATCGGATACTTAAATGTGACCTGTGCGGCGGAGATCCCCAATGTGTTGTAACCTGTGCCCAAGGTGCCCTCACTTACCGGGAAGCCAACACGGTCAACCAAAACAAACGGCGGGCTACAGCTGAAAAATTTTTGGGACTCATGGAGGAGGGGAGATAATTATGTATGGCTGGCAAGGAAAAATTCTACGGGTGAATCTCAGCGATGGCAGCATTAAACCTGAAGCCCTGAACGAAGAGTGGGCTCACCAGTATATAGGAGCTCGCGGTCTGGGAACCAAATATTTCTTCGAAGAAGTTGATCCCCAAGTCGATCCTCTGAGCCCTAAAAACAAACTGATATTCATGACAGGTCCATTGACCGGGACCTTTGCCAGTTCTGCCGGGCGCTACAATGTGGTGACCAAGGGCCCCTTGAACGGAACCATCGCCGCCTCCAATTCCGGGGGAACTTGGGGACCGGAATTGAAATACGCTGGTTGGGACGGCATTATAATCGAAGGCCGCGCGGATAAACCAGTCTACCTTTATATCTACAATGATAAGGTCGAATTGCGTTCAGCCGATGAACTATGGGGCAAAAACGTATTTGAGACTACCGATATGCTGAAAGAAGCGACCGATGAGGAAGCCAAGGTGGCCTGTATCGGTCCTGCCGGGGAGAATCTGGTGAAATTCGCCTGCATAATGAACGAGTATCATCGCGCCGCAGGACGGTCCGGCGTAGGAGCCGTAATGGGTTCCAAAAACTTAAAAGCGATCGTGGTACGAGGTACGAGAGCCATAAAAGTGGACGATCCGGATGCTTTTATGCAGGCCTGCCAGGATGCCCGGAAAAAACTGCGGGAACATGAGGTAACCGGTGAGGGATTGGCTGCCTACGGTACCAATATACTGGTAAATATATTAAATGAACATGGCGGACTGCCGGTTAAGAATTTCAGCGAAGCAGCAGTGTTCCCCCAGGCAGAAAAAATATCCGGTGAATACCATGCTGAAAAATACCTGGTAAAAAACAAGGGCTGTTTTGGCTGTACCATAGCCTGCGGCCGGGTGACCAATATCCCCCAGGGACGATTCAAGAGCTCTGGTGAAGGGCCGGAATACGAAGCCACCTGGACCTTTGGGTCCAACTTGGCTATCGATGATTTTGAAGCCATTTGCAAGGCCAACTTCCTCTGCAATGAATTGGGCCTGGACCCCATCACCATGGGAGGCACTATATCCTGTGCCACCGAATTGGTACAAAGGGGCATCATCCCCCGCACCGTAGCCGATTTGCGCTGGGGAGACGGCGCTATGCTGGTGGATCTGGTCCGGAAGACTGCCTATCGGGAAGGTTTTGGCGACGAACTGGCGGAAGGTTCCTACCGCTTAGCTGAAAAATACGGCCATCCTGAATATTCTATGACCGTTAAAAAGCAGGAACTGCCTGCCTATGATCCTCGCGGACAGCAGGGGATTGGATTGAATTATGCTACCTCTAACCGGGGCGGCTGCCACGTGCGTGGGTACTTGACTTCACCAGAAATATTAGGGTTACCGGAAAAAGCCGATCCTGATGCAACGGAAGGCAAGCCTGCTCTTTTGAAGACTTTCCAGGATCTGACTGCCCTGTGTGACTCCTCCGGAATATGCCTCTTCACCACCTTTGCCATCGGACTTCCGGAAATAGCTGCCCAGCTTCGTACAGCTACCGGTTTGAATATCAGTGATGATGATTATCTCCTGGCGGGAGAGCGAATCTGGAATCTGGAGCGCCTTTTCAATCTTAAGGCTGGCTTTTCCAAAAAGGACGATACTCTGCCGCCGCGGCTGCTGAAAGAACCGATGCCGGGCGGTCCCCATAAAGGACGGGTCGTGGAACTGGATAAAATGCTCCCTGAGTATTACCGGCTGCGGGGATGGGACGAAGAAGGCGTTCCTACCCAGGAAAGACTGCAGCAGTTAGGTCTGGCTTAATCTCCTTAATCTCTGCTATACGCACCTGGGTATTCAGAGGAGCCAATGCAGTTGGAAGAAGTCTTTCCGGTGCCGTTGGGCTCCCCGGAAAGACTTCTTTTCTTGAGGAGGCGTTGAATCTATGCAAATAAATCCGCAGGAATACGCTGAAGCCAGCCGTTATGAAAGCCTGATAAAATCTTATCCTGGCCGGCCCCAGTATATATTAGCCATTATGCAGGATCTGCAAAAACAGTATAATTATCTGCCCCGCCTGGCTCTTACCATGATTTCAAGCCATGTAGGAGTACCGGTAAGCAAAATTTATGCCATGGCTTCTTTTTATAAGGTCTTTAGTCTGACTCCTAAAGGCCGTTTTGTTTTCAGAGTATGTGACGGGACGGCCTGTCACATCAAAGGTTCCGAGACTCTTCTGGATCAGCTGTACCAGCACCTGGGAATAAAGGCAGGTCAGACCACTGAGGATGGCCTATTTTCCCTGGAGACCGTGAATTGCCTGGGAGCCTGCGCGTTAGCCCCGGTGGTAGTTGTTAACGGCAAAGTGTATGGGAAAGTAAAACCAGGCGATTTGGAAGAGATCATCAGAGAATGTGGGGGGCAGTGCCATGTCAGCTAAGATTAAGGAAAACAACTATGACCAGCAGACCGTTTTGGTATGCTGCGGTACCGGATGCACTGCCAATGGCGGGCGCAAGGTATATGAAGCTTTCGTTGAGAAAGTCAAGGATCACCCGGAATGGGAAGTGCAGCCTGTTTTGAAGTCTACGGGCTGTAACGGGTGGTGCGAGAAAGGTCCCCTGGTCAGGATAATGCCCCGGGACATTACTTACTGCAGTGTGACCCCGAAAGATGTTGACGAGATTATCAATAAGACCCTTTTGGAGGGTTCGCTGGTAAAACGGCTGCTGTACCGGGATCCGGTTACGAAAGAACACCTGACTTCCCATCATCAAACCGGTTTTTACCGCAAACAGCACAAGGTGGCGCTGCGGAATATTGGTGAGATCGACCCCGGACGAATCGAAGACTATATCGAAAGAGGAGGCTACCAGGCTCTGGATTTGGCGCTGCATAAGATGTCAGGCCAGGAGGTCATTGACGCGGTAAAGGCTTCAGGGCTGAGGGGACGCGGAGGAGGAGGATTTCTTACCGGCATCAAATGGCAGTCCTGCAAAGATGCCCCCGGGCGGCCCAAATACATTATCTGCAACGGGGACGAAGGGGATCCCGGTGCCTTTATGGACAGGAGCATCATGGAAGGTGATCCTCACACCGTAATTGAGGGTATGATACTGGGAGCATATGCGGTAGGTGCTTCCCAGGGATTCATCTATGTCCGGGATGAATATGATTTGGCGGTGCAGTACCTGGGCAAAGCCATAGAGGATGCGCGCAGTCATGGATATCTGGGACCCAACATCCTTAACAGCGGTTTTTCCTTTGATATTGAAATAGTCAGAGGCGGAGGAGCTTTTGTCTGCGGAGAAGAAACTGCGCTGATTGCTTCTATAGAGGGGCGCACCGGCGAGCCTAAGGATAAATACATTTTCCCCAGTGAAAAAGGCCTCTGGGGACAACCCACGGTGATCAACAATGTGGAGACCTGGGCCAACGTCCCGGTCATCATTCTGCATGGAGCTGATTCTTTCGCCTCCATTGGCACTTCCGGCAGCAAAGGCACCAAGGTATTCTCCTTGGTGGGCAAGGTGGTGAATACCGGTTTGGTGGAAGTGCCCATGGGGACTACTCTGCGGGAAATCATCTTTGAGATCGGCGGCGGGGTACTGAAAAAGAGAAAATTCAAGGCAGTTCAGACCGGCGGACCTTCCGGCGGGTGCATTCCCGAAGAACTGCTTGATCTTCCTATCGATTTCGACAGCCTGACCCAAGCCGGTTCTATGATGGGCTCAGGTGGATTGATCGTGATGGATGATCATACCTGCATGGTGGAGGTAGCTCGCTATTATGTTAACTTCCTGGCCGGTGAATCCTGCGGCAAATGTACTCCCTGCCGTGAAGGCATAAGAGCCCTGCTGGAAATATTGACCCGTATATGTAATGGAGAGGGGCGACCGGAAGATGTGGAGATGTTGGAGGAGATCAGCACCACAATGCAGGAAGCCTCCCTCTGTGCTCTGGGTCGAACAGCCCCAAATCCGGTGTTATCCACTTTGCGTTACTTCCGCGATGAGTATCTGGCCCATATAGAACAGCATAAATGTCCTGCCGGAGTATGCCGTAACTTGACCACCTTCTATATAGATGCAGACGCATGTACCGGCTGCGGACTCTGTAAGAAACAGTGCTCAGTT
This sequence comes from Bacillota bacterium, assembly GCA_029550685.1. Classification (GTDB taxonomy): domain Bacteria; phylum Bacillota; class Syntrophomonadia; order Syntrophomonadales; family Syntrophomonadaceae; genus DTU018. The sequence continues at coordinate 5,526 of JAKPGY010000118.1, read as the reverse complement.
GATGCTATCCAGGGCGAGAAGAAAGAAGCCCATGTTATAGATGAGTCACTGTGTATACGCTGTGGAGAGTGTTTCCGGAATTGCGCATTTAATGCGGTTAAGATTCGCTAGGAGGAATTTATCATGAAGGTCAAGATAAATGGGCAGGAACTGGAAGCCCGGGAGGGAGAGACTATTCTGGAATTGTGCCTCAGGCACGATATTCCCATCCCGCACTTATGCTATCATCCCGCTTTCGGTGGGCAGGGTGCCTGCCGGATGTGCCTGGTGGAACTAAAAGAACCTGGCAGGGCAAACAACCGCTTAGTGGCTTCCTGTACTTATCCGATCCACTCTTCTGTAGAGGTAACCACCGAGTCGGAAAGGATCCAGCGGCTGCGGCGCAATATAGTGATGCTGCTGGCCAGGCGGGCTAGCCAGAATCCCTGGATGAAAGAGTTGGCAGAACAGTATGCCGCCCCATCCCTGCCGCCTGTACAAACGGAACCGGCTGATTGCATTTTATGCGGGCTGTGCATCCATGCCTGTGAGAAAATGGGTAAAACTGCCATCTGGAGCATGTTCCGGGGTATCGAAAAACGCATAGCCACTCCCTATGATGAAGCAGCAGATGAATGTATGGGATGTGCTGCCTGCGCTCAGATTTGTCCGACTCAAGCCATAAAAGTTGAAGAAGGCGCTGCCATACGTACCATATGGAACAAAAGGTTTCAACTGGTGGCCTGCCGGCGCTGCGGCAAGAACTTCGCTACCCGGGAACAACTCGAGTATATGCGGGAATCCAGCGGATATGAGGTTGATGAACTCTGCGACCACTGCCGTAAGATAACTCTGGCCCAGAGTATGCGTCAGTATAATCGGTAAGTAATGAAATTCACTGCCTGTAGCAGGTGTGTTACACTAGAGACACGGAAAAGCTTTGCAGAGGTAGCTGGAACACAATGGTGCAGTTGGAGCAAAACAGTGATAATGGGTACATGAGGAATTGTATACGAACCGGAGAAACTCATCAGTTATGGGAGCACTTTATAAAGAGCGGGGAAATAATGAAAGATGATTTTAGCCCCTTGATAGCATCTTCCTGGAAACGATGCTATGCTTATAAGGTGGATCCCTATGATGGAGTTTGCCATCAAGTATTGGACCAAGAGGAATTTGCTAAAGCCCGCAAGAGACGCTCCCAGCTTATTAACATCGCTCTGCCTTTAATGCAAAAGCTATACAACTATGTAACTGGATCTGGTTTTTTAGTGATGCTGACTGATGAGCGGGGTATAATTCTGGAGATGCTGGGGGATGAGGAGACCATTAAAAAAGCCCAAGCTATCAATTTTTTCAAAGGAGCAGTCTGGACGGAAGAACAGGTAGGCACGAATGCCATTGGCACGGTTCTCAAAGAAAGGATTCCCCTGCAGGTAAACAGCTGTGAACATTATTGCCAGCTTCATCACACCTGGACCTGCTCAGCAGCCCCCATTTTTAATCAAAGAGAGCAGCTCATCGGAGTTGTTAACATGTCCGGGCCTTACCAGGAAACTCATCAGCATACTCTGGGTATGGTTGTCTCTGCCGCAGATGCCATCATGTATCAGATGCGGGTCCAGCATCAGAATACCCAGCTGAAGGTCATGAATGAGCGGATGCGCAACATTTTTATGACCATGTCAGAGGGAGCGGTTCTGGTTAATAAGTCCGGAAAGATAACCAATATCAATCAGGTGGCGGAAGGGATATTTGGCCTGGCTGAAACCGAAGTAGAGGGTAAGCCCGTTGAACAGTTTTTCCCGGAGTTGGTCAAAATAATTGGTTCCTTGAATAAGGGGCAGGATGTTTTGGACGTGGAAACACCCATCCAAGGGGCAGCGGGAATAACTCACTGTGTTGCTTCTGCTAAATCCATTCGTGATGAGAATGGGCAAGTAAACGGACTGGTAATAATTTTTAATCCAGCCAAGAGGATTCGCAATCTGGTCAACCGTTTAAGCGGCGCTCATGCCAGCTTTTACTTTAGCGATGTGATCGGCCGCAGTCCTCAATTGCTGGAAGCTGTACGAACCGCTAAACTGGCTGCTAATAAACTCAGCAACATTCTGCTGCAGGGAGAGAGCGGCACTGGCAAAGAATTGTTTGCCCAGGCCATTCATAACGCCAGCTCTCGCAAGAATGGTCCCTTTGTAGCTGTCAATTGCGGAGCTATCCCCCGCGAGCTTTTGGGCAGTGAATTGTTTGGCTACGCTGAAGGTGCTTTTACTGGAGCCCGGCGGGGAGGAAGAAGCGGCAAGTTTGAAATGGCTTCCGGCGGTACCCTGTTTTTAGATGAAATAGGAGAAATGCCTCTGGGCAAGCAGGTATCACTGCTGCGGGCTGTTCAGGAAAAAGAGATAACCCGCATCGGCGACGATAAAATCATTCCTGTTGATGTTCGTATTATTTGTGCTACCAATAAGGATCTTAAAGCCGAGGTGGAAAAAGGCAACTTCCGCCAGGATCTCTATTATCGATTGAATGTAATTACCATCAAACTGCCCGCTTTGCGCGAACGCCCGGAGGATATTCCCCTGCAGTTCAACCATTTTTTGAAAGAGGCTAGCAGCAAGATGGGCATGCCGGTTCCCCGGGTCCAACCTGAGGTCATGGAATACCTGATCAAATATGATTGGCCTGGAAACGTCAGAGAACTGCAGAACGTGGTGGAAAGAATGTTAAACATATGTAATGACGGAATCCTAACCGTTGACCATTTGCCGGTAGAAGTTGTCCAAAATTGTCCAGCACAGAATGAACTGTCTCAGAACTTTAGGGGTACTGGAACTAGTGTCAAGTGGCATCGCCAAAACAACAAGCAAGTAAGGCAGCAAATGGAAAAACAGGAAATACTGCGTCTAATTGATCAATACGGCGGGAACCTTAGCCGGGTAGCAGAAGAAATGAATATATCCCGTACAACCATCTATCGCAAGCTGAAACAGTATAACATTACAATATAGAGTAATAAAGCGGTGTCAGATCAAAGGGGATAGACGCCGGAACCCTGCATTGACACTAAATACAGGCTATTGTATAATACTCGTTGTCGGGTGAGGAATTCATCTGACCAACTTTATATTTTAATATGTGTCGGAGTGGTGGAACGGGCAGACACGTACGTTTGAGGGGCGTATCCGAACAGGGTGCGGGTTCAAGTCCCGCCTCCGACACCATAATAGCTAATTACCGAGGGTTTTAAGCCGTTTAAGGTTTAAAACCCTTTTTATATCGAATACCCCCAGCCCACTAATCTTTAGCTCTTTCTATATCCTTAAACACGAATGATTTAGAATCAATGGCCCGCATGGTAGCCACTATCCCGTCCAGATGATCGCACTCATGCTGTAATAATTCAGATAAATCCCCCTCTAGTTTCAAGGAACATTGCTTCCAATCCAAATCCATGAATTCGATGGTACATCTTTTGTACCTCATCACACGAACATGCAATCCTGGGAAGGACATGCAATCATCTAAAATCTCTATCATCTCGTTATCTGGAAACTTCAAAACTGGATTTATAAATACAACGGGATGATCCAAGTACATATAAATGATTCTTTTTTGTATTCCGATCTGCGGAGCGGCAATGGCCCGTCCAGCCCCATACCGGTTACGATAATCCATTAATGTGTCATGTAAGTCAGTAATAATGTCCCTAATCTGGCTGATTTCCTTCTTATCAACTTCAGCAGATACTTCATATAATTGTTCGTTTCCCAATAGCAATATTTTTCTTACCAATGTATTAACCTCCATTAAAAGTGCAGTACGATCTTATTGCTTGCCAATACTAAGCTTTCAGCAGAAGCATATAGCTCAACTCAGGAGATAGTCAACTGGGACATGAAAACCGTTAACCATCATTTCCATAGTATGAGGACGGTATTAACTCTGTGGCCATCTACGATATACCTATACAAGGATGAGATCAATGATATGACAGTTGATATTATTTGGGGAGCAGCTACTCGCATTACTGGCATAACCGGTTTTGGCCTAGGCGGTGTATTTAATACTGCCCTCCAGGAAGGGATTCACAATAGAGTCATTAATCACTACAATGGCCTAGGAACATTAACGATAAATAAAAGCTTCGTGGATTTGCTCCCATTAGCTTTTGATGAAATACCAAATCGAACCGTACTGACATTTAATGTTGTATTTGACCAGGGAGCAAAAGAAGTACAAATAATAGTATTGGATAGGATAATTCCACCTTCGATCAGCTTAACATCACTTACCATTAACGTCCAAAATATGATGGACATCCAGATACATATAATATGGAATGATGGCAAACAAATAGACAATATTACTATGCAACCATTTAATACTTTTGCTCATCCAGTCGATCTGAAAGAAGGATCAGAATACACCATTGTTGATCATGGCGATGGCACAGCATTGTTGACTATACATAGTACAATACTTAACTTATTGCCTGTTCCAGTTATTGAGATACCGGACGGAAGTAAGATATGGATAAATGTTGGATTTGACTGTGGAGGCTCTATGATATGTTTTTCGGTGGTTAACACAGCCAGCTAAAACCGATATTATTCCTGGTTATGTTAATTTGAATAAAACTGATATCCAAGATATTTTGGCACAAATATACTGGGGAAATGCAACCGAGATAACAGAAATTACGGGAAAAGTATTAAATACCATGGAAACGTTTTACCCGGCAGATAATGAGCATTACCTGGTAAACAACAATAGAGACGGAACGGGGTTACTGACTATCACGACCGAATTATAGTAAACTTAAGTACGTTCGGTATTGAACCCCTTCAGTTGAACTGAGTTAAAACTAGTGTTACCGACATACCAATCATTATTGGGTGGGGTTCGGTAAATAAAATAATCGAAATCAAGGGGGAGGTAACTCTTGGAGGTATCGTAAAGTCTATACTACAGGAAAGGGATCACTATACGAGGGTTTTAAGCCATTTAGGTTGAAAACCTTTTTTCGTATTGAATACAACCAGCATCTCTTAGCTCTATCCTAAAAACGAAAGATTTATAAACAATTGCCCGCGAAAAGTTTTAATGAGGGAAATTTTAATAGATTGGTATCATTTTAAGTAAGGGGGTTGTGTTCATGCTTGAGAAACAGGATTTAAGAAGGCTATGTGTACCCCCTGCTAAAGGAAAAGCGTACTATCGTCCATTAATATGTCAGGGAAATCATGAGTACATCAAATTATTCTTAGTTGGTTTGAATCCTGCCACCCCTATTAGTGAAAATGAAATGAGTCTGGATAAATATGTTAAACTGATTTCACATTATGACGAGTTCCTCGGTTATTTTAGAAGTAAACATGAAATAACAAAAACCCGAAAAGCAATTATGGTGTTACTGCCACTCTAACCTGACCAAAAGCTGACAAAATTGCCTGTCCAAGAATTGCTGGATATAATGACCATAGATTATTTCAAAGAAAGGAAAAGACGTCCTTGTTTAATGTGCTGCTGGGTCAAAGAAGCACCAAG
>JAKPGY010000117.1 GCA_029550685.1 Bacillota bacterium | reverse complement strand
GCCCCCCGCACTTTTAATGTTCGAATCGCCTCGGCTACTTCCTGAACCGAAGCACATGATTCGTATAATACCGTATCGGGGAGCAGGTTTTGGTTTAAAATAATTACCCGGTCCCCCTCGTAGGCAATAGTCTCTATCATTTACCCATAACCCCTATTTCATCCAGTATGCGCGCACAGTTGCATTGGGGTTCTTCCTTTATATACTTGATGCTGGTCATTATCACTTCCCGCAGTTGCTGAATGCGGTTGGCCATCATTTCCAAAACCTCGCTGTGGGTCAGAATATCTGTGGATATACCCGCAGCATAATTGGTGACAATGGATATATTAGCATAACAAAGTCCCAGCTCCCGGGCCAGGCACACTTCCGGAACACTGGTCATGCCGATCAAATGACCGCCCAGCTGTTTGAACATGGCAATTTCTGCTGCTGTTTCAAAACGAGGACCTTCAGTGCATACATAAGTTCCGCCATTGTGTACCTTGACCCCCAGTTCTTCACCTGCTGACACCAGAGCCTGTCGTAATTCAGGGCAATAAGGAACCGTCATATCACAATGAACTACTCCCGCATCATTATCTCCTTCATAAAAAGTGGTTTTGCGAGTGCGGGTAAAATCCAGGAACTGGTCTGCTAATACAAAAGATCCTGGTTTGAAGTCGAAACTGAGAGAACCTACTGCCGCGGTTGCAATAATGTTCTTCACCCCGATCTCCTGAAGAGCCTTTATATTGGCCCGGTAGTTAACCAGATGTGGCGGTACTTTGTGATTTATACCATGGCGGGGTATAAAAGCGACCTGCTGTCCCTGGTAATACCCCATAAAGACTTTCACCTGACCGTAAGGTGTGGATTGAATATGTTCACTGATATTTTCTAAAATGCCTGGATCATATACTCCTGTACCTCCAATAACACCAACAAGTGCCATGAGCAGTTCCTCCTTATCCAGCTAGTTGTCTTCCTCTTCTGCGCTGCGGTCAAAGAGAGCTGCAGCAAAGACATCTGCCGCAAAGGGCTTTAAGTCTTCCATGCCTTCTCCAATACCTATGAACTTCACCGGGATTTTCAACTCCCGGGCAATGGCCAGTACAATACCTCCTTTGGCCGTACCGTCCAATTTGGTGAGAATAATGCCCGATACTCCGGTAGCTTCGGTAAAAACTTTAGCCTGGCTTATGGCATTTTGTCCGGTGGTGGCATCCAGAACCAGCAATACTTCATGAGGAGCACCAGGTATTTCCCTTTCAATAATTTTACGAACCTTACCAATTTCTTTCATAAGGTTGGTTTTATTCTGTAAACGACCGGCTGTATCAATAATGAGAAAGTCTGCTTTACGGGCACGAGCGGCATTCAAGGCATCAAATACCACCGCCCCCGGATCAGCCCCTTCTTGGTGCTTGATAAGATCAACACCTACGCGGTCGGCCCATATCTGCAGCTGATCAATAGCCGCTGCTCGAAATGTATCACCAGCAGCCAGCAACACCCGTTTATTTTGCTGCTTAAACTGATATGCCAGTTTAGCAATAGAGGTAGTCTTACCAGCACCGTTAACACCAACAACCAGGATTATGGTCGGGCTGGTTTCACTCAGACATAACTCACTGCTCTCTTCCAAATTTAGCATATTGGCTGCTTCCTGCCGGATTAGTTCCAGTACCTGTTCAGGCTCCTGCAGTTTTTGTCTCTTAACCTCATTCTGTACCTTGTTCACCAGTTCCAAGGAAGTGTTCACCCCTACATCGGCCTGGATAAGAATTTCCTCCACTTCCTCCCAAAAATCATCATCAATGCGATCAGTATGCTTTATCAGCGATTCCAGGCGCCCGCTCAGGTTTTGACGGGTTTTTTGCAGCCCTTTTTTAAAGCGGCTCAACCAGCCCGATTTTTGGGGTAAAGTCAGATCTTCACCGCTGTCGCGCTTTTCTTCTACTGATGCTCTTACTTCCTGCTGCTGATCCGGCTGCGGTTGGATTTCATCCTGCTGCTTTTTTCCCTTAAAGCGATCAAAAATTGCCACTGTATCCACCTCTTCTATCTATCCCGCCAGGGTTTCGGCCTGGCTTAGATCCAGAGTAAATATTTTTGATATTCCCTTCTCGGGCATAGTGACACCGTAAAGGTGATTACCGCATTCAATGGTGGCTTGCCGGTGAGTAATTACCACAAACTGCATGCGGTCAGCCATGCTCTTCAAGAATTGGGTATAGCGTATTAGATTAGTCTCATCCAGAGAAGCATCGATTTCATCCAGCAAACAGAAGGGAGTTGGTTTTAGCCTTAGCAGGGCAAATATAAATGCTATACAGGTTAAAGCTCGTTCACCGCCTGACAGCAAATTGAGCGACTGTACTTTTTTGCCGGGAAGCTTTACTGCAAAATCTATACCTGCTTCCAGCCGGTCTGCCTTGTCCTCCAAAACCAAAGCCGCTTCCCCGCCGTTGAAAATCTCGGTAAAGGTCTCTTGAAAGCTTTGATTGGCTAAGACCAAAAACTGTGTGAAACGATTCATCATTAGGCTTTCAGTTTCCTTTAATAGGCTTCCCAGAGATTTTTCTGCCTCATTAAGATCATCCACCTGCTGGGAAAGGAACTCAAAACGCTGGGCAATTTGCTGATATTCTTCAATGGCAGAAAGATCAACTGGTTCTAGTTCAGCCATCTGGGTTTCAATTTCTTCCAAACGCTGCCGCCAGCGGCGCACTCCTCCGCTTAAAGTGCCCGGTCCTTCATGGTTATAATCCTCACCGGGAAACTTTTCTTCCCAGCGGGTCCGTAATCCTTCCTGTTCCGTTTCCAAACGGGCTATAAAGAGCTCATTCTGATGAATCTGCTGCTGAATCTCCTCTACTTGTTTTTCGATCGGCTTTACCGAAGTCTGCATGAAATCCATACGATTTCGAGCCTCAGCCTCAGCCTGCCGTTCTTTTTCCAACTGATCAGTCAGGTGCTGCAATTTATCCTGCCCTGTTTTTATAAGCTGACCTAATTCTATAAGTCGCTGTTCCTGTTGACTGATCTCCTTTTCCAGCCTTTGATAAAGATTAAAAGCTTCTTGAGCTGATTGTCGATACGAATGATCTATTTGTTCCATCTGCTCCAAGCTTCGTTGCAGGTTCTCCAGTTCCCGGGCCTTCATCTCCACCTGTTCGCGATATGAAGCTACCCGGGCTAAATGGATTTCCATTTCCCGCCGGGAATCTTCCCCACTCTGCCGGCTTTCTTCCAAAGCCTGGGCAAAATCAATACTGCGTTTTTCCCGCTCTTGCAGCTCGTCTGTTAAATATAGTATCTCCTCTTCCAGTTCCTTTATCTGCTGCAACAAATAAGTAATTTCTTCATCACAAGCGCTTTGTTCCTGGTTCAAGCGCGTCTGCTGTTGTTCATTCTCCTGGATTTGCTGCTTCAGCATCTGTATATGAATACGGTCCTCAGTATGGCTAGCGTACAAATGGCTCAAGGTCTGATTAAGCTCGACGATCTGCTGGTCAAGGGCCTCGATTTTCCCCTGGTAAGCTTCCATTTCCTTTTCTATATTCTGCCGGGATTCCAATAATGAACGTTCTGCCTGACGCCTTTGCAGGATTCCCTCCGATTGCTGACCCTTTGATCCGCCCGTCAAAGCACCGCCCACTGCAAAGCTTTCCCCTTCCAATGTCACCATACGTAAGGGAAGGTGAGATTTCCGTAACAGGTTTATACCGCTGTCCATATCCTCTACCACCAGGACTCTGCCCAATAGGTAATCCACTGCCGGTTGAAACTCGGGAGAGCATTTTACCAAACGGGAAGCTAAACCAATAACACCCGGCTGGGCTTGAATGGTTTTCAGCCATTTTTCTTCCACCGGAGCTGTTCTGAGCACATCCAGGGGCAAAAAAGTCACCCGTCCCGCTTGCTTCTTCTTTAGGTAGTCAATAGCCCGGCGAGCTTCACTTACTTGTTTTACAATGATGTTCTCCAATCCTTTGCCTGCTGCAGTCTCAATGGCAGTTTCCAAGCCGGCCGGAACCTCAATCATCTCCCCCACTACCCCAATAATTCCTGGGAACATCGAACGATGGTCATCCTGCATAAGCAGTTTGACCCCTTGGGCATACCCGGTCCTGGCTTTCTGGCGCTCCTGCACCGTTATAAGTTCATTATCTACTTTCATCCGGCGGCGATGAGCATCGGCCAGTTGAGACTCCAAACTTTTTTGCTGGGCTTCTAACTTGGACCTATGCTCGGTACAGCTTTCTAATTCCAACTGGGTCCGATCACTGCGGGATCTTATTTCCTTAAGCTGCTGGCTGCTGCGTTCCAGTTCTTCTCCTATACGCTGCCTTTGCAGAATCAATTCCTCTTTTTTGATTTCCAAGCGACGGCATTTTTCCTTAAGCCGGGTCAAGTTGTCTTCTGCTGCGCGAATCTGGTTGCGACTGGAAACTTCTTCATTCCTGGCCTGAAATAATTCGATTTTAAGTTTTTCCAGACTCTGTTCATACTGCTCTATCTGGGCCGCCAGCTGCTCTTCCTGGGCATTTAATTCCTGAAATGCCTGCAGCTTCAGCTGGTGTTTTTCTGATTCTTGCTGGAATTCCTTTCTAAGCTTGCTCAAATCCTGGCTGATGCCTTCCGCCATCTGCTGGTATTTTAACTGATCCTCTGCCGCAGCCTGAATTCTCTCGCGAGCATTTCTGAGCCTTTCCTGGCACAGATCTAACTCGCCCTGCATAGCCTGAATACTGGACTCCTGAGCAAAACGCTGCTCTTTAAGCTGCTCCACACAGGTACGCCTGGCTTCTGCATCAGCTGCAGCCTGCTCCAACTGCACCTTGATCTCATCAATCTGATGATGCAAGACACCAATTTGCTGGTTCAGCTGGTTGTTTTCATCCCGGCGTTGTTTCAGAACAGAATCTACTCGCTGTAATTCATACTGTAACAGTGCCTTTTCCACACCGCGGTGTTCACTGGCCAGCTTTTGATAAGTTTCGGCTTTTTGGGCTTTCAAGTAAACCTGCTCTTTGCGGCTGCCCAATTCGGTTAATACATCCTGCAACCGTACCAGATCCGCTTTGGTATTAGCAATACGCCGCAGCACTTCTTCCCGTTGCTGGCGATGCTTGCTGATACCTGCGGCTTCTTCCAAGTATAAACGGCGATCCAGAGGATGCCCGTTTAATACCTGCTCCAGTTCACCCTGGCCAACTATGGAGTAACCCCTTTTCCCTACACCGGTTCCTGTAAACAGGGCTTGAATATCTTTCATCCGTACCCGGGTTCGGTTCAGGTAATACTCGCTTTCACCGGAGCGAAACAGCTTGCGAGACAGAGAAATCTCAGCGGCATCCATATCCAGTAAGCGATCACTGTTATCCAGGGTGACCTCCACACTGGCCATGCTTAAAGCCTTGTTTTGATCGGTGCCGCTGAATATAATATCTTCATTACGCTGGCCTCTAATGGTATGCACATTGGCTTCTCCCATGACCCAGCGAATAGCATCCACCACATTGCTTTTGCCACAGCCGTTAGGCCCCACGATAATATTAATGCCAGGCTTAAAAAGAATTTCGGTATGGTCAGCAAAGGATTTGAAACCTTTTAATTCCATGCGCTTTAAGTACACGCTTATTCCTCCTGATAATGTATCAGATGAACATCTCCAGTGCTGATGCTGATAATCTCTCCATTAGCAGCTTCAACCAACAGGCTGCCGTTAGCATCCAGATCTTTATGAACACCTTTGACGTAGTTTTTTCCGGTATGAACCATAATAGGCTGCTGCCAATGGATACAGTACTCTTTATAAACCTCCCGAAAAGGTTGAAATCCTTTCTGCAGGAATAAATAATAGTCCTGGCGAAGATCCTTCAACAAACTTACCACCAACTGGTTTAAATCATAGGAATGACCAGTAGCTATGGCTAGGGAGGTGGCCATATGGCGTACTTCCTCCGGGAAATCTTGGGGCATCAGGTTTACATTTATGCCAATACCGGCTATAACATAATCCAATTTGTCCATCTCACCGCTGGCTTCCAATAAAATACCTCCGACTTTGCGTCCCTGGATGAACACATCATTAGGCCATTTGATTCCACAAGTACAACCGGTATTTTGCTGCAGCGACCGGGCACAGGCTACAGCCATCACCAGGGACAGGAGCGAGGCCCTCTGCAGATCCAAAGCAGGCCGCAGAATCAGAGTAAAATACAAGCCTCCCCAGGGCGATGACCATCTCCTTCCCAACCTTCCCTTCCCGCCCGTCTGCTGACCGGCTAGGACTAGCGCTCCTTCGGGAACAGCTTCATTCTCCAGCAGTTGACGAGCCCACAGGTTGGTTGATTCTGCTTGGCCTGTATAAAAAATAGGTCTTCCCCAACAAGGATCGGCCAGGTTCTCTAATATTACAGACGGAATAATGGCCTGTTCAGGATGCTGCAGGTAATACCCCTTGCCCTTGACAGCAACGATATCATATCCGGATTCCTTAAGACTTTCGATGTGTTTCCAGACCGCTACCCGGCTGATTCCAAGGCTCTCTGCCAGCTGGGCACCGGAGATATAGTCCGGATATGTTTCTTTGAGTTTTGCCAGTATTCTATCTTTCATAGGACTTCCTTTCCAGATAACTATGATTTATTTAGACATACTACGGGCAAATCCCTTTGTAGGAAATAAGGATAAAACCAATTCTTATGGCAACAAGCAGATTACCTGGGATTAATGAGGCATGCTGCAACAATTGCTGTGAAAATAGCCCTCCATATCCAAAAAGGCTACTTGTCATCAGGAATATTAGCCGGCTCGCTCCTGGCGGTGACACAGCACAGCTATTCAATGGACTGCAGGTATTGTTCCCGGGGCAGCACTGCCATCATACCCTGGTAATTACCTACCCCAATACTGCCGGGCTGCAGGCCTGGATCACTGTTTACGTCCAGCGCATCTAACCCGAATTCTCTTTTTAAAATAGAAATATTGGAGCGTTGCGGCCCCACTAACTGGGAGTATTCACGAGGCGGGCAAAACAGAATTAGAGCCTGATTGGAAGCAGCGGTAGGCAAATATGCCTTTAAAAGAAAGCGAGCTTGTTCTAAAGCTACTTTTTGTAGCACCAGTTCCCCAAAAGCAGGATGAAAAGGTCCGGCTACCACTGTATCAGATTGCTGAAGTTCTTCACTGGGGTGCAGGCCCATACGTATTACAGGAATGTCAGCACGCCTGAAGCGCACATACATGGCAGCAGTAACTTCTACTGCTTCTTCCAGAGTCATCGGCAGGTACCTGCCTTCCCTGTATGCCTGTTCCAGCTCAGTTCCCTTTATAACCAAGGTCGGGTATATACGTACCATGTCAGGAGCCAGTTCAATACTCTGCCGGGTGGTCTCCAGATCCCTATGAAGGTCATCGCCCGGCAGACCAACCATGAGCTGGATTCCCAATCTAATAGACGTATTATGTATCATCCGGCAGGCTTCAACCACCTGCTCCGGTTCATAGCCGCGCCCGGATAGCCTCAAAACCTCTTCATCCAGAGACTGGACTCCCAGTTCTATGGTGGTAACTCCACGTCGTTCCAGTTCCCTTAGCCGATCCTTATCAATAGCATCAGGGCGGGTGGATATTCTTATACCTTTGATTTGCTCATTCTCTAAATAAGGCCGGGCACACTCCAGGTAATCATTTTGCATTTTTTCCGGTATCGAGGTAAAGGTACCTCCAAAAAAGGCTACCTCTACATCGGTATCGGAAGATATGGTATGCAGAGCTGCCTCGATACTTTCTTTAACCTGGGCCGGAGAAGGATAATGCATGGTATCACTTATCTTCTGCTGCTGACAGAAACAACAGCGGAAGGGACAACCCAAATGAGGTATGAATATGGCGATGTTGCGGATCTGTTTCATCCATTCATTTTCTCCGCTATTATGGTGTTTATCAGCTGTTTATCGCTCAATACCTTACAGGCAGCACTTTGCTGGGCTTCTTTCTTACTGTGCCCCACTCCGGTAGCCAGCAAACGGTCTTGATAAAAAACCCCGGCTACAAAGGTACGGTCATGAGCAGGCCCAGTCTCTTCCAGTATACTGTAAGAAACATTGTCCCGGTTTTTACCCTGCACTAATTCTTGCAAGCGGGATTTGTAATCATAATGGTCACCCGCGGCTGTCTTTTTAATGTCTTCTTCCAGGTGTTTCAGTATAAACCGGCGCGCCGTTTCATAACCCTGATCCAAGTAAACCGCACCAATAACAGCCTCCATGGCATCCGCCAGGATAGACTGACGGTTTCTTCCACCGGATTTTTCTTCTCCTTTGCCTAACAACAGGTATTGGCCCAGATTCAGCTGACTGGCTACTTTGCTCAGAGCTGGTTCACACACTACCCGGGCACGTATTTTAGTCAGTTCACCCTCAGCATGCTGGGGATAGTGGGTATACAGGTATTCGGCCACTACAAAATTGAGCACTGCATCACCCAAAAATTCAAGGCGCTGGTTGTTAGTTATCGAATTGCTTTCCTGAGCATAGGATGGATGAGTTAAGGCAGTTACCATTAACTCCAGATCCTTGCAGGGAACTGATTGTTCTTTTAAAAAAGCTTGGACTATACGTTTATCATTACTTTTCATTTTTTACCTGTTCAAGATAGCTCCACAAAGCCTTAACCAGCAGCCCCATGGTCGGATAATCTTCCAGATCTTCCTCGGGAAACTCTACATCATATATGTCTTCCAGAGCCATTATCATCTCCACAATATCAATGGAATCGGCATCAATTGATTCGAAAGTTGTATCCATGGTAATATCCGCAGCCTCAATTTCAAGTTGTTCAGCCAGTAATTTACAGGCAAGCTCAAAAAACTCCTGAAACTCCTGCATTTTATCCCTCCTGATTATCTTGGTTGGATATGGCATTCTCTAAACTTCCAAGGACTCCTTCTGCAATTTAACTATATCTTTATCAACACAATCGGCGGCAACCTGCAAGCCATTGAAGACTGCTTCCCGTCGCGAACTGCCATGGCAGACTATGCTGATACCATCCACACCCAGCAAGGGGGCACCACCATATTGAGTATAATCCAACTGAGTAAAAAATTCAGGCACCGAGCCCAGTTCCCGGCTGACTCCTTTGGCAATAAACATAGCCATTCCTTCAATAGTCTTTAAAATAATATTGCCCACAAAACCATCGCATACCACTACATCAGCCTCACCCGCCAATATTTCCCGTCCTTCTATGTTACCGGCAAAGTTAAGAGAGCTTTGATTCTTAAGAAGCTCATATGCTTCCAGGGTAAGCTGGTTGCCTTTCCCCTCTTCCTGCCCGTTATTGATTAGTGCTACACGGGGATTGGGGATATTCAGAACGGAAGATGCATACAGGCTGCCTAAAATGGCAAAATGCAGAAGTTGTCGCGGTCGGCAGTCCACATTGGCACCGGCATCTATCAGTACTGTCCGGCTTCCCTTTCCATTAGGCAGAGCTACCACGACCGGTGGCCTTTCAATACCAGGCAACCGGCCCAGAATAAATATGGCTGAGGCCATTTGCGCACCGGTGCTGCCGCAGGATAATACGGCATCAGCCCGCCCTTCTTTTACCAACTTGGTGGCTACCACAATGGAAGCATCTTTCTTCCGGCGCAAGGCCTGCGCTGGTGATTCTTCCATACCTATGACCTGGCTGGCCGCAACTAGTTCAATTCTAGCTTGATCATAATCGTAACTAGCTAGTTCTTTGCTAAGCTGTTCAATGGGGCCAACTAAAAGAATGCTGCCCTTATGGTGCTGTACCCATTGCACAGCTCCGGCCACGATTTCGCTGGGGGAATGGTCACCGCCCATGGCATCAACTGCA
Organism: Bacillota bacterium; assembly: GCA_029550685.1. Taxonomy (GTDB): domain Bacteria; phylum Bacillota; class Syntrophomonadia; order Syntrophomonadales; family Syntrophomonadaceae; genus DTU018. The sequence goes on along the minus strand of JAKPGY010000117.1, from coordinate 3,665 downwards.
ATACGCATAATAACCTCCTCTGAAAAAAAAAGTAAGCTACAAGCCTGTCAATCCAGACTACATACCTTACTTTTTTTGTTAATTGTTCTAAGTTTACATAACGCTTTTACCTTTATAATATCCGCAGGCCAAACATGCCCGGTGGGGCATTTTTAATTCATGGCACTGGGGACATTCTACCAGGCCGGGCTTGTCTATTTTTCTCCATTCTGACCGCCTTTTGCTGGTGCGGGAATGGGATTGTCTTCTTTTGGGTACTCCCACCTAAAAACCTCCTCCCTATGTAAGCTGCTTCAGTTTTTCCCACCGGGGATCGATATTATCTTCCCGGCAGCCACAGGTACCGGTATTAAGATCTTTGCCACAGGTAGCACATAATCCTTTGCATTTTTCCTGACAAATAACACTTATGGGTATATCGGAAATTATGACTTCCTGCACCAGTGGAGTCAGATCTGCAATACCGTCGAAACTAAAAACCACATCTTCTTCTGCTTGGCTGAATTCTTCCTGGCGATTTTCATCAGCTATTATAGCAAAAAAGCTGGTGTTAATGGTGTAGGTAACTGGCTGCAAACAACGAGAACAGGAAAGTTCAACAACCGCCCGCACTTTACCATGCATATTAATAGCTTTACCATTGTGCTCCAAGGTTCCTTCAACCCTAACCGGCTGCAGGAATTGTCCTCCCCAACTATCCAGTAACTGATTATCGCCATGCTCCTCAAAGTGGAAATCCTGTTGCTGGTAAGGAGCGAGCTTCAGTTTGTTCAAGTTGATTTTCATACCTTACACTCCGTGAAAATACCAGATTTAATTATAGTCTTCTCAACTTAGTATTGTCAATAAAACTCAGCTTTAGCCTAATACAAATGAGGCGGGTTGCCCCGCCTCATGCGTATTTGGAGTGGCATTATTAGGCTTTGGCCAGGTTATAAGTATCACGGGCAATAACCAATTCTTCGTTGGTAGGTATAACGAAGATTCGCACTTTAGAATCTTCGGTAGCTACATCAACTTCTTTACCGCGTACCTTATTCTTTTCGGTATCCATCTTGATGCCTAAGTAATCCAGGTTCTCGCAAATCTTCTCACGAACATCGTAGCCGTTCTCGCCTACACCAGCCGTAAATACTAAACAGTCACAGCCGTTCAGCTTGGCTATATAGTTGCCGATATATCCTTTAACCCGATTGTAGTATACTTCCAGAGCTATCTGGGCCCTCTCATTACCGGAATTGGCCGCTTCTAAAATATCCCGCAAATCATTGGATACCCCGGACAGACCCAACATACCCGATTTCTTATTGAAGTAGCTGTTAGCCTCCTGGGCATTCATACCCAATTTTTCCATCAGGAAGAATACAATAGCGGGGTCAATATCTCCGGAGCGGGTTCCCATTACCAGACCTTCCAACGGAGTGAATCCCATGGAGGTATCTACCACCTTGCCGTCTTTAATGGCAGCCATGCTGGCACCATTGCCCAAATGCAGAGTAATAATCTTGCATTCTTCATAAGGCTTGCCCAGCATTTCAGCAGCCCGGTGAGACACATAAAAATGAGAAGTTCCATGGAAGCCATATCTTCTTACCTTAAACTTTTCATAGGCCTCATAGGGCAGAGCATAGAGGTAATTAGCAGGTTCCATAGTTTGATGGAAGGCAGTATCGAAAGCAGCTACATGTGGAATATTGGGCATCAGCGCCTGACAGGCTTCAATCCCCATCAGGTTCGGAGGATTATGCAAAGGAGCAATGTCAAAGCAGTCTTTAATAACCTTTTTTACCCGATCATCAATAACCACAGATTGTGCGAATTCTTCGCCGCCGTGTACAACGCGGTGACCAACCGCACCAATCTCATCCATACTCTTGATGCAGCCATATTCAGGATTAACCAGAACCTCCAGAACCAGTTTCATTCCTTCAGTATGATCGGGCAGGTCTTTTTTGATTACTACTTCGTCTTTACCTGCGGGTTTATGTTCAAGAGTGGTGCCGGGAATGCCGACCCGGTCAACCAAACCTTTGGCCAGAACAGATTCATCCGTCATATCAAATACTTGATATTTGATGGAAGAACTTCCTGCGTTTACTACCAATACCTTCATCATTTAACCTCCTTGAAATAACAAAATTTCTGAAGTTAATTAGGCTCTAACAGCAGTCATAGCCACCACATTTACTATATCTTCAACACTGCAGCCACGGGACAAATCATTAACCGGTTTATCCAGGCCTTGAAGTATTGGCCCGATAGCTTCAGCTTTGGCTAAACGCTGTACCAGCTTATAACCAATGTTACCTGCATTAATATCCGGGAAGATCAGCACATTGCATTGTCCGGCGATAAGGCTCCCGGGAGCCTTTGATGCGCCGACCTTGGGTACCATAGCCGCATCCGCCTGGAATTCACCGTCAACCTGGATATCTGGATATTTCTCCTTGGCAATGCGGGTAGCCTCAACCATTTTATCTACGGTTTCATGGCTGGCACTTCCCTTGGTGGAGAATGACAGCATTCCAACCTTGGGTTCTTTCATGCCGCACAGATCAATGGCGGTCTGAACGGATGCCTTGGCAAATGCTGCCAGCTGTTCTGCGGAAGGATCAATGGTAACGGCACAATCGGCAAAAACGAACAACCCGTTGTCACCGTATTCACAGTCGGGAACGATCATAATAAATGAGCCGGATACAGCCGGAATTCCAGGAGCAGTTTTGATAATCTGCAGAGCAGGCCTTAATACATTGCCAGTGGTATTTTCTGCCCCAGCTACTTCACCGTCAGCCTTGCCCATTTTGACCATCATAGAAGCAAAAAACAGCGGATCCAGCATAGTACTCTTAGCCTTGTCCAGGTCTACGCCCTTGCTCTTGCGCATCTCGTAGAATGCTTGTACAAAATCATCAAAAAAGGCAGCTTTAGCCGGATTGATGATCTCTGCTCCGGATATATCTGCTCCCACTTTATTGGCCGCAGCTTTGACCTCACCTTCGTCACCAAGCAGAATAGGTCTGGCAATGCGATTGTCAACAATCGTTTTAATGGCCAGCAGGGTCCTCTCTTCGGTGCCTTCAGGCAGGACAATAGCGCGTTCCTTTTTTGCAGCTTTTTCCCTGATCTCAGCAAGTAAACTCATCCTTCAACCTCCCCTAAATACTAAATGAAATTTTTTGTCCTAATTACCCAGTTTCTTTGTCCATTCTAGCATAAAGTACCATACAAGTGGTAAAATTTATGCGACAATAAACCAATTGGAGTTTAGTTATATGATAGTTACAGGTATTGTGGCTGAATATAATCCTTTTCACAATGGTCACCGCTATCTGATTGATTCTGTTCGCCAATTCTATCCAGATTCAGCGATCATTTGTGTGATGAGCGGTCACTTTCTGCAGAGAGGGGAACCCGCTGTAGTTAACAAATGGGCCCGGGCCGAAATGGCAGTAGCCAGCGGAGCAGATTTGGTAATTGAATTGCCCCTGGTCTTTTCCGTGCGCAGTGCCTACTTTTTTGCCCGGTCATCATTACTATTGTTGTCCCAAACCGGTGTGGTGACTCACCTGGCCTTCGGCAGTGAAAGCGGGAACTGCCAGGAGTTGCAGACCATTGCCCACCTGCTGGCTGACGAACCAGCTGAATATCGTGACCAGTTGAAA
>JAKPGY010000115.1 GCA_029550685.1 Bacillota bacterium | reverse complement strand
CCTTGGTGCTTCTTTGACCCAGCAGCACATTAAACAAGGACGTCTTTTCCTTTCTTTGAAATAATCTATGGTCATTATATCCAGCAATTCTTGGACAGGCAATTTTGTCAGCTTTTGGTCAGGTTAGAGTGGCAGTAACATATTACTATAAAAAAGGTTTTGCTGAATACGGCAATCATAATTCTGGTATCATTAGCCATCGCCACAATAGTAGTTTTCTGGTTTCCAGGATCGCTATCATTGGGAACTAGGGTATATGGAATTAACACTCCTTATATGACTCCCATAAATAGAGTAATTCTGCTAGGTATTGTCCTTGGGATAATGGCAGCTACATACAAAATTATAAGAAACAATTGGCAGTATTTGTTAATCATTTTGTCATTGGCAATTATATTGGGGCATATCGTAGTGTTAATTTTTTAAGTATATTTCATTGCTGCTGTGGGAAACTGTTCCCCTGATATGCTCCCCCTTGAGTAGACATCTGAAATAACAAAAATACAAAACTACACAAGGGGGAGTGTTTGTGAGAAGGGTGAGGTTGATTGGGCTAAGAAAATTGAAGCCGTAGGAAAGTACAAGCGAAGCTTAATATATTTCCGCCCTATTTATCTTCGTTTAACCATCTTATCAGGGATACTATTAGGCTCGTTTTGACGAGGCGATAAAGAGAACTGCTCCTACCTGTTATAGCTAACATTTCCCTTGGCTAACTGTCAGGCTGTCTTGTCTAAAACTGGATCACATGAGGTCGTCGTGCTTAATCCTGACCAATGGATCGTCCTTTACATATAACATACATAAAGAAAAACCAGTATCCCAACTAGTATAAGTGTAGTAATAATTCCCCTTATTAACTGCCCTGGCTCTCCTATCATTGAACGGTTTATTGAATCTGCAAAATTGGTTATGGGATGTTTCGTATATTCTTCCATTATTCGTTTATCTTCTTTTTCACGCATATCCACAGTTCAGGGCCCTCCTTGGCCAGCCAAGCAGCGTTCTGAAACAAGTAGTCTACTCATTTGTATCCTTATCTTTCACTGAAAGCAACGCAGTTTATTTCAAAAAAAGAAATTACATGCCCCTATAGGTGTAAGCAGATACCGATATTATTCATATTTATTACAGGTACTGGTCAAAAAGTCAATGTATGGTGGCACACTTAATTTAAATATTTAAGATGGTGCCTTAATATATGGAGGATGATAACCGGTCTGTGTTTGGGATGCATTAAGAATTGAATCAAAGAGTTGTTATAGTGAATATGTTTGGACGATGAACAGAAAAGTGTAAGGATTAATAGCTCAAGTATCTATTGTTTTCAATGACTCCTTGAATACCTTTGAGTTTTTGGTTCTTATTTCTTATAATAACGTAAATGCGATCTCACTTGGTAATGACAGCAACCAGAAACAACCATATATAATATATAGCTTTGAAGAAGAAAGGAGCCGTTCAGGTCAAGATACTATGAGTCACCTGCCAAATAAACAACTGCCCAGCCAATTGATTCGCGATGCCATAAGTAACACAGATCATCCCCTTAAAGTCGAGGATATAATAAGTGCTCTTGGATCTCAGAGTTTCGGATTAATATTTATAGTCATGGCGTTACCATTAATAATTCCTCTGCCTCCCGGCGTTGGTTTTTTGCCGGCGGCTCTTCTATTGATCTGGGCTATACAAAGAGCATTGGGAGGAACCATTTTATGGCTACCTAAAGCGATTGGGAAACGAGAGCTATCTCAGGGTTTTATCAATAAAATTGAAAATAAGGCGCTCCCTATGTGTGAGCGGCTTGAAAAGATATTTCTCAATAGCCGGCCTGGAAAGCTCAGCGAAACAGAAATTAGGCTGGCATCAATAGTGGTAGCATTTCAAAGCATTTTCATCATGCTGCCAACTCCTTTTTTAAATAGTCTATGGGCCTTGATTACACTCTTGATGGGGTTAACTATACTGAACCAAAACCGTGCCTTTCTGTGGCTAAATATGAGCGTTGGTTTATTGGCTGTGTTTGCCATTGGCTCCACAATATACGCAGGTTCAGAAGCACTGCTGGAAGAGCTTTTTGACATGTTATAGACACTAGAGCCGTCTGGCTGGCAGATAATCGATATTTTATCACTTTTGGACCTACCTCAAGAATTCAAATTTCATGCCCTTTTTATTGTCCTTTTGGCAGTTTAGTTCAATGTCCTGGGCCTCCAGCCCATCATCCATATCCCAAAATTGTCACCTGTGTTTAAGTCGCTTCATAAACATAGAGGAGTTTTTAAATCTCTGTTAAAGTACGCCTAGGTTGCGTATTTGGGTAGCGGAAACTAAAGTTTCCGCTGCGAGACTATGGCGGCGGTCCGCAGAAGCTAAAACTTCCTCTGTCCTGTCCCTGTAAGCACGCGAACCTTTTTTAACAAATTTGTAACATAACCGTCCTTTTATTTTTCGGATCTTTTCCAGTGTTATAATTTAATCAAAATAGTAAAAGCCCTTAGATAAGTGAAACATTCGCAGTGAGGAGGATTGTATGGCAGGCACCGTATTGCTGGTGGAAGACGACACTCGTATGCGGGAATTGGTCAGTGATTATTTTGAGGCAGACGGGTTCACTGTTCTGGAGGCTGATAATGGCGAAAAGGCACTGGAGATTATTAAGAACAAGCATGTGGACCTGTTGATTCTGGACATTATGTTACCGCGTATAGATGGTTGGACGGTATGCCGTACGGCTCGTTCCCTATCCAATATACCGATTATTATTTTGACCGCACGCGCCCACGAAGAAGACCGGTTGATGGGTTTTGAACTGGGAGCCGACGACTATGTCACCAAACCATTTAGTCCCCGGGAACTGCTGGCCCGCTCCCATGCGGTGTTAAGACGCAGCAGGCAACAGTCAGAATCTGAACAAACCATATGGCAAAGCGGACCTTTGAAAATCGATCGAGTTTCTCATGAAGTATATGTTAATGATTGCAGTGTATATTTATCGGCTAAAGAATATGACCTTTTGCTTTATCTCATGGCAAATGCCAATATGGTTTTATCACGGGAACAGCTTTTACAGGGAGTTTGGGGTTACAACTATTATGGTAACCTGCGTACTGTGGACACCCATATCAACCGGCTGCGCGACAAACTGGGTGAACATGCCGACTTGATTCAAACGGTACGCGGATATGGATACAAATTCGTAAACTGCTATTCTCACCAGAAACAAACGCCTAAACAGAACGAGGTGAACTATGAATAATAAACTGATCACCTACTTGTTGGAAAACAACCTCGAGCACAACAACTACCGGGTGCTTCAGACCATTTTTATCTTGGTGGTTTTAATTATTCCAGTAACCTCTTTCATGAAACTGCGCAACTGGACCAGTGAGGCTTTGACTTTTCAAAAAATTCTCCTGGTAACTATAATCTGCATGGTGCTGCTGATACTCTTGTTTTTTACGGTAAGAAAATTCGGCAAACTTGACTGGAGCAAATGGCTGGTGATAACTGCAATTTTTGCTATGCTGGTCAGCTTCCGCAGCATTGCTTACAATGCCATCGAGACCCACGCTCTTTTTTATTTAATAATCGTCCTGTCAGTATTTTACTTTGACTTCAAATTGGTTTTATATATAACGGCTTTATGTATTGTCGGCGACTATATACTGGTAATGTATTTCCCTTCTTCATCTCTCGACGGCGGAGTGGTTGGTCAAGGCATTCGTTACCTAAATTACCTGTGGTCCGGACTGGCTGCCGCTATTGGTACCAGTGCCGCAAGGCAGCTTCTCGAATTGTCAACCCAGTTAAAAATGAGCAATGAAATGCTCCAGCGGGACATAGAAAAGGAACAGCAATTAGAAAGGATTCTCAAAGAATTTATTGCTACTGTTTCCCATGAACTGAAAACGCCGCTTAGTATCGTAAGGGGATATGCAGAAGCAGTAAGGGACGGGTTTAATCCTAACAAGCATCAGCAGTATATGGACGTTATCCTTGATGAAACGGATAACATGGAAAAACTGATCACAAATATGCTGAACCTGTCCGAGTTGGAAAACGGCTCGGTCCACCTGCATTGGAAGATATTTGACCTCAACAGGATTACCGAAAAAGTGTTGAATCGTTTTGAAGCAAGATCAGCTGAAAAGAATTTGATGGTAGAAAAACCTGCAGCTATGCCCGTCATGGTTCACGGTGATGAGGCCAAAATTGAAATATGCTTGCTGAATTTAATAAGCAATGCTATTCAGCAAAGTGTGGTGGGAGGAAAGATTTACGTTAATTATATCTATACCGACGAAGAAGTGGAATTCTCCATAGAAAATGAGGGATTGCCTATCCAGGAAGATGACTTGGAGAAAATATGGCAGCCTTTTTACAGAGCTGAAAAATCCCGCAGTAAAGAATACGGGGGAACTGGTCTGGGACTGACTATAACCCAGCAAATTCTGGAATTGCATCACACCACCTGCAAAGTGGAGAACACCAACCGGGGAGTACGGTTTTTCTTTACCCTAGAAAAAGGGCCCAGCAACTGAAGATTTTGGTTCCACCTTTTTAACTTGCTGTCCGCCAATCTATCATGATAGACATTTTTACCGCACCAACATAAAAGAGCACTGAGATGTGTTGATCACACCTCAGTACTCTTTCATGGGTTAAGCAGATTTACTCTGCCAGAGCTTTGATTGCCTGATACCCTTTCAAGTCAGTATATAGTTCTTCCAGATAAGGATTCTTCTTGGTCTTGGCTATCTTATAGATCATGTAAATAATTAAAGCGACGTTACTTGCTAATGCCAAGAAGCTAACAATGAAGTATATGGTAGGATCATAGGACGAATTAACTGCCCATTTACCGGCATCAATAAATGCCGGGAAGGTCTGCGCGAACATGCACCATAAGGCCAGTGTATGGGCGCGATGCTGGAGCCAGGCTCCTTTTCCAACCGTAAAGGCGCAAAGGGTTGGAGCTAACAGCAAGGCAAAACCGCAATACCAGGAGTGACCCGGCAGACAGTTATAAGTGTAGGCAAAATTCCAGAGATCGTAGGGTATTATCCAGAACCACAGCATGTCCGGCCATAACATGTCTCTGCTGCCGTCTTTAGAAGTAACTTTCCTGATGCAAATCCCCATAGCACCGGTAATGGCAATCATGTTCAAAATACCGGCGATACCATTCATGTAATTCCAGGGGCCTCCGAGAACGAACATGGCTCCATCGGTTAATACTCCGCCGCCCCAGTATTTCATGCCAACTTCAAAATCACGGATAACAGCTTCTAAAATATTGATAGACAGAATTATCGGCGGGAACCATAATGCCCACTTCTTGTCAGCCAATCTCCACACTTCGCCGGTCCTCTTATTGGTCAGCTTAACGTGTCTGATTAACCAAAAACCGAGACATCCAGCCGTGGATGAATAGACCTTGGCTAAATGAAACCAGTCAGTATAAGTAGTTTCTTTCAACACTGTGAACCACAATACCGTAAGAATAATGGGCAAGACAAAGAAAGCAAAAAATCCTATCCACTTCCATCGTCGAGTTACCTCGTTTAGCCCAAACAGGGCGGCAAAAACGATCACCCATACACCCCATACTGCCAGTGCTGAAACCCCTTCTGAGAAAACAAACATACTCTTACCCTCCTCATATAGTGCCTTTCCATTCCTGGAGCAGTTAAATGCCGATACTTTCCGAGTGTCGCGACTTCTCAGTATTGGTATCACGATCAGTTAACTTTTGCGCGGGGTTTATATCCTGATATTAGAACCGTAATTTCACAAAATGGTAAAGATTGTTTAACAAAATTGTGACATTGCCATTTTACGACCCGGAAATGGAAACTCGGCGAAACAACTTGTTACCAAAGGAGCAGGAAAGGAATGGGCGCGCACGAATTAGTAGATATACTATTAATCGCTGTGAGGGATACTGAAATATGAAACTCAAGTATGGATTGGAAGATCACCCCAGTTTTGCGGAAAACATTATCTATGGCCTGCAGTGGCTGGCAGTCACCATACCGGCCATAATTATTTTGGGTAAAGTATTGGGAGGACTGGAAGGGACCAGTTCTGCAGAAGTACTCTACATGCAAAAGCTGTTTGCGGTTATGGCCGCCAGTCTTTTGCTGCAGATATATGCAGGACACCGGCTGCCTTTGGTCATTGGTCCGGCCACCGTGCTGCTCATTGGCATACTGGCTTCCCAGGGCAGTTCTTCTGCTGCAATTTATACCAGTATTCTCATCTGTGGAATTCTGTTAAGCCTTCTGGCTGTCAGCGGCTTGTTCGCTTACCTGCGCAAGCTCTTTACTCCCCGGGTAGTGGCCGTGATTCTGCTATTGGTGGCTTTTACAATTATGCCAACGATCCTGGATCTGATCAGCAGTGAATCAGCCAATTCTTCACCCGCTCAAAACTTAGGGTTTGCATTGGTTTTTATACTGATCATGTTCGTAGCTCAACGCCTGCTCACTGGTTTATGGAAGTCAACTTTGATACTGTGGGCAATAATAATCGGCAGTCTGGCTTATACCCTGGTAAATCCTGTGTGGGTGCAAGGAACTAATGCCTATGGTATTCCTGTGTTGGGCGGCTTTTTTAAGCAATTGACTATTGATCTGGTTTTGGATCCGGGACCCATTATTGCTTTTGTTCTTTGTTTTCTGGGATTATCTATAAATGATTTGGGCTCTATTCAGGCGGTGGGAACAGTATTACAGGCTGACAAAATGCCGGAGCGCATTACCCGCGGCATATCCTGTACCGGTCTGGGCAATACCCTGGCAGGTTTCATGGGGGTTATTGGCCCGGTGAACTTCTCGTTTAGCCCCGGGGTTATTGCCTCCACTGGATGCGCCGCTCGTTCTACCCTGGTACCTGCTGGGGTAATCATGCTGCTGTTGGCTTTTCTGCCGCGCACCCTCTATTACCTTTCTTTCATTCCCGAAGTAGTTATCGGCTGCATCCTGCTGTTCATCATGTGTACCCAGGTGGCAGCAGGTCTCAGCAGCGCTTTTGCCGCCATGCAGGAGCCAGTCTTCGACCATGCTCTCCTGATAGCCCTGCCCATATTGACCGGCATCCTGGTAGCTTTCCTGCCGGCGGATGTGGTATCGGCTTTCCCCTCCCACCTGCGCCCCATACTGGGCAATGGGTTTGTGATGGGAGTTCTGGTATCCCTTTTGCTGGAGCATGTGATTTTCCGCACCCCAGCATCTCACTAATGGGATAATCATTTAACAAATGGATAATTACAAGTATATAAACCCGATCATTTTCCTCCGGCCCTATTGCACATCAGGTGAGGTGAACATTTTGCATCGACTGACCAGATTATATGAAAATTATTATGTGGTAGATCACAGTAGGGTGAACTCTTTGGATGAAGGCTATGCAGGAGAAGCTGTGGAACAACTGGCCAAATTTGAAAACTTCTATGAACATTTGCTGGAATTGCAGCAAACAATACCTGCAGAACTGGATAAGCTCAGGTGCCAGAATAAAACCAAAACCTATAGGTTCAGAGAATTGATGGCTCAGAAGCATATGAATGAAAACACACTAAAACTCCTAAGCCTATATGGGCTGGATTAGGCTCGAGGGCATACTAAATAGCTTTATCAAATTGATATAGGCATATGTCCTGGACCTAAGAAGAACCGTTCAGCTACAGCAGGAGCAGGCTCGTGGCTATTACCATCATGCCGGTAATGATTCCATAAACTGAATGATGAGCCGCTCCATACTCCCTGGCGGCCGGCAGCAGTTCATCCAGGGAGATAAATACCATTATTCCTGCTACAGAGGCAAATACCAAGGCAAACAACCCTTCACTTATAAAAGGCAGTAAAATCAAGTAACCGATTAACGCTCCCAGAGGCTCTGCCAAGCCTGACAAAAAGGAATACTTAAAAGCTTTTCTTCTATCTCCGGTGGCATAATAAACGGGAATGGCCACCGCAATACCTTCCGGTACATTATGAATCGCGATAGCTATGGCGATTACAATTCCGACCGTTGGATTATGCAACACCGAGATGAAAGCAGCGATTCCTTCCGGAAAATTATGAATGGCTATGGCAGCGGCTGCCAACACTCCCAGTCGCATCAACCGCGTGGTATCTGAATCATAATTGGTTTTGGGCATTTCCTCCAGGGCTCGCGGCTCATGGGGGTTTTCATAGGAAGGAACCAGCATATCAATCAAGGCCACCAGAAACATACCGGCAAAAAAGGCACCGGTAGCTGCCCACTGCCCGGAACTCCCCCAAGCATTGATCGCCGCCAGCCTTGCCTCAGCGAAAATCTCCACCATGGATATATATATCATCACTCCTGCCGAAAAACCTAAAGCAAAGGATAAAAAGGCGGTATTAGTACGTTTGGCGAACAGGGCAATAAGGCTTCCCAAACCGGTAGCCAATCCAGCCAGTATTGTTAAAACAAAAGCCAGGCCAATATTGCTTAATTCCATATCTGAATTACCTGCCGTTTTTGGAAGTTATCTACAATCAAACTATTATTGCTTGTTAACATTGTCAAGTAAGACGAAAGCTTGGATGGCTGATCCGATTTAACCCGGAATGGATTACAATAAGTCTAATAGGCATCTGCAGTATTAGGAGGCGAAATAATGTTCAAGGCCAAAACCAATCTAATAATTGATGGAATTATGTTGCTGGTAGTGATGGCGCTAATAGGTACAGGATTCGTACGCAAGTATGTTTTATTAAGCGGGTCAGTTTCCCGTCAATTGTATGGAACCAAGGTGCATATGTATTTATGGGGAATTAGCCGGGATGGTTGGGCGAACATTCATTTATACTTAGGATACTTGCTGCTGGCCTTAGTATTATTACATATTGTTCTGCACTGGAAACCAGTGACGTCAATCTTTAAAAAACTAATACCCCATCCAAAATGGAGGCCGGTAATTATTGTTCTGTTCATTAGCCTGAGCCTTTTCTTGGCTTTCTTCCCTTTTATATGTACTCCAACAGTTTGGAAATAGCAACATTCCAAGTCCTTATGGTTCAGGAAATGTCTATTCCCACCATTCTCATCAAATAGCGGGCATTGGAGGTGCTGCAGCGGCCTGGCCGCAGTATGTAATCAAATTCTATCCCGCCGTCAGTGTACTGTTCTTGGAAGTGAAAGTTTTTGAATTTCGCCCAAGGTTCCTTTTCCAGGTCGCACAGTTCAAAATCATGGGTGGATATCAGACCAATGGCTCCATTTTGACTCAGCTGTCTCAATACTACTTTAGCACCGGCAATCCGGTCCAGAGAATTGGTCCCCCGAAAAATCTCATCTATTAAGTAAATCATAGGTTTTCCCCTGCGGGAGTGCTCAAGGATCATATTTATCCTTTTCAGCTCAGCATAAAAGGTAGAAACTCCTTCCAGGAGATCATCCCTTATTTCCATGGAGGTATAAATATCCATAACCGAGCAGCGAAACTTCTGGGCACATACCGGAGCCCCGGCATAAGCCAATACCAGATTGATTCCAATAGCCCGCAGCCAGGTGCTTTTGCCTGACATATTGGAACCAGTTACAATGCAGGAATAATCATCTATATCTATATCGTTATGAACACATTTATCCGGATGCAGCAGGGGATGCCCCAGACCACGAGCAGATATTCTCTGACCCTGATCCTCGATTTCTGGGTAAACCCAATCCGGGTGAATATGAGCTATAACTGCCAGACTGCACAATGCCTCCATGGTCCCGATTATTTCCAACCAGCTTCCAACCCTTTTGCCATAGCGATCTTTCCAGTGGGCCAGACGTACCGCACATTGGATATCCCATAAAAGGCCGATATTAATTAACAAGTAAAACATAGAGTAGCGAAAATCTATGGCATTGGATATTGATTCCAGGCGCCTCATGGCGGCTGAAGCAGACTGGTTATCCTGGAAAAGATCTGCTTGCAGATTTGACAAATAGGAATTCTTAAAGGACTGGGTTTCGATTAACTCCAGCATGCTCCGGTAGGAATGCAGGCTCTCTTTGAAAAAATAGACCTGGTTAAGAGGAGCTCCGGCCTTTTTAAAAGTCACCAAAACGATAATACTCTGCAGGAACAAAAGTATTACCGGCACCTGAATAGTAATCCACTGTAAAAAATACAAGATGAAGGCCACCGCGGTAAACAGAGGCAAAACGCGGATGTATCTAAAGGTCTTGCCTAGGGAAGGGGTTTCGAGAGCATAAGCGATCAGGTCATTCGGATCGCGAGGTGCTTGGGCAGCTCCAGCCCCCCGGCATTCCAGTCCCTGACAGAAATCCAGCCGGTCATACAGTTCCCGGATGGCTTTTTGCCGGGTGCGAATCGCATCAATTTCTTTAGAGGGATGAGCCAAAAGCTTGTACAACATTTGCCGTCCCAGAAAGGTTTGCGCTACAGATATCCATTGAAACAATGACTTAGGCCCAAATATGTCCAGATCATTGCTGTAGGGATGATCCAATTGTACAAATTCCCCGCCATGGTCGGCAAACTCCACCCACCCTTCGTTGAGACGATCCAAATACCTTTGATTGATCCCCACCATGGTCCGAGCGATATTTAACCGGTTTTCCACTTGCCGGTGCTTATATATCAGAATAATAAACACTAACAGAAAAGGCAGGCCCGCATAAACAGCCTGCCGGATAGTTCCTATATAACCTGCCACTACCACCGCACCAATACCTACTATAACCACTAATAAACGCAGATTGCTGATTAAATCAAAACTGCGCTGCCGGTGCTCAGCGGCACCTCTATAATGTTTTAGCCTTTTAAAGAACAACTCTGCAGCAGACATGGGATCCTCCTTTGAGCAGCGGATTCCTTAAAATCTGAATAAACTATCCCCATATGGCAAAGTAACTGATAACCAATAACCCCAAACCTATACGATACCAGCCGAAGGCCTTGAAGTCATTGGTCTTAATATATCCCAGCAAAAATCTTATAGCCAGGATGGATACCACAAAAGCCACTATCATACCGGTCAAAAGGATAGCTAATTCCAGGCCGGTGAAGCTAAATCCAAATTTGGCCAGCTTTAAGGCACTGGCTCCAAACATGACCGGGATGGATAGAAAGAAAGAATATTCTGCGGCCAGAGTGCGGGAGGAGCCTAGTATAATTGCTCCCAGGATGGTAGCTCCCGAACGAGATGTTCCCGGAATCAATGATAAGACCTGAAACATACCGATTAAAAAAGCAGTCTTATAAGTTAACTCCTTTATGTCATTAATGCGGCTGGGACGGCCCTGATTGCGATTTTCTATGATGATAAACAGTACTCCATATAGGATTAGCATAACAGCAACGGTCTGGTAATTATAAAAATTTTCATTCAGCCAATCATCAAATAGAAATCCCAATACCGCTGCCGGTAGTACACCGACAATCACCTTATACCAAATAGCCATGGTATCTCTTTTTTCCGCAGTTGACTTTTGCGATGAAAAGGGGTTCAGCTTGTTAAAATAGAGGATAACCACGGCCATGATAGCGCCCAATTGTATTACCACAAAAAACATTTCTTTGAATAATGGAGAGGCGTTTAATTGTATAAACTGCTCAACTAATATCATGTGACCGGTGCTGCTGATGGGCAGCCATTCGGTAATACCTTCGACAATTCCTAGAATGATGGCTTTTAAGATTTCTATGACTAACACTAAATTTATTCCTCCACACACTTATTTCTACCGGAGCCCAGGCCCTATTTTATTACTATTTATAACAGCAGTAGTATAGCACATTATTCTCCAGCAGGGAAAAAGCAAAATCCATTCACATTATGTTTTACCGGCGGCGGGTTCGGCCTTTGCGGGTTTTGTTGATATCAATTACACCCAGGGTACCCTCTTGCTTCATAGAACGAGTATATCCTTCTATACATATGTCTGCACCTGAGGCTGCATGAGTCAAAACACTGCGTGATCCTACCGCTATACTGGTTTTAGAAGCCAGCGAACCGATAGTTCCAATAGGCAGGCTGCGGTAGTAACCAGAAAAGGGGTAAGTTTTGCCCTGGGGGTCTTGATAGTCTCGATAACCAGGAGGGTAAGGATGTTCGAGTATGTGCCTGCCGGTGGTCATAGCCAGGTATTGTCCTTCACCAGGCAGATAAGTATACCAGGAGTAAGTATTAGAACAACTTTCATTTCCGAAGGCAAAATGTTCATGATCAATGCCTTCCAAAACTACCAGGGCGACTCGTTCCTTACGCAGGCGTTTTTTGACAGCCGGGGCGATATCAATTATGCTTTTAACAGTATCCGGAGCGTATATAGGAATCTTATTATCGCGGGCATTAACACGGTACAAGGGGCGCTTACTGGATTCGGGTGTACCAAATGCAAATCCACGAGCGGCAACCATAAAATAGTCTGGGATTCTGCCTTCAAAGTTATTGGGCGGTATCCAGACCTGAGCAAAGCGTTCTTGGGGCAGAATCATCTGCACCGCTTCCAATTGGTTTAAGTAATATAAATCCCTCTGCGAAGGCTGATAGAGGCCGGCATATACAGGTCCCAGCCGGCTGGCTGTCACAAAACCATCCAGCTCAGTCAGATCTACTTCCCCTTCCAAAGGCAGAGTGCCGCCAGTTCCAATTATAAAGGGGGTCAAACCTGTTTGGATGAAAAACCGCTCAACTTCCGCAAACAGATGCTGCCGCAAGGCCTGCCGGTCATATAGCCCGGGATGCTTAAACAGCGAGATAAGATAATAGCTGGCATAGCTTAAAAAAACAAACTTCGGTTTATATATCTGTTCCACCTCTAAGGCCACATTGGTAACCCAATCAATGCTTAAAGGATCCAGATCACCCGGATAGGGATACTTTTTCATTAATTGGACCATACTTTCCAACAGGTGATGCTTCGGTATATTCTCCAATATATCGCCGGTCCTAAAATTCAGGAATTGACTCTGTTCACCCGAACAAATAACTCCAACCTTCACTGTTCTCTCCCCCAATAAAAAAGATGCTGTCTGGATCAAAGCAAACAGCATCACTTTACCAAAACCTGATTAATAGTGTGACTAAAGGCTCCTTTCCAGACGGGAGGCATACTGGTTTCCCAATATACCCTAACGGGTCATTTCCATAGCCAAGCCTTAGGAAATATGACCTCGGAACCAATTATTAAGCTATTTTACTCACGGGGCTAAATATGAGCAATATTTCACAATTTTTCTATCCCCAGTATAACAGTCATATTAAAGTAGTCAAGTTATCCTATATATTCCAGTTTAGTACCAAAAACCGGCAAAACCTGCAAAGGAATTCATATCCCTGCAAAATAATAAGCACTAGGATGACTGCAGCATACCTAGTGCTTTTCGATTTTTTTAATCTTTTTACACTAATTCGATATACCCTATTAACAATCAGATGCTACCACTGGCAGGATTTCTCCTCCGTGCTGCAAAACCAATACCTCAGCGTCCTTACCATGACGCTGAAAAGCCATCTCCAGCGCTGCCTGCGGTGTAGGTGCTGGGGTAAATCCGAGTTTAACAGCAGTCTCATCATCGATATATTTGGATACTAATATGCCGTGGCCTTTATCAAGGATGACTTCCCCTACATGAACCATGTGAGCAGCCACTGCCAAATCGGTAATTTGCCCACTATCCACCAAGGCTTGCACCTTCTCATAGGGCTGATAGCCATATTCCTCTATCTCCGGATGTTGTCTCGCTACCCCTTCCGGGCAGGTGGTTACCAAGATTACGGTTCCTCCATCAGCCAGTGCTGGTCCGGCTGAATACACGCCCTTGGCGGCCTGCCACATTTCAATGTCCGCTGGGTATGAGTCCACTACTATAATGGGAGCTTTGCGCGGTATTTTTACCCCATAAACCCTCCGGGCAATTTGGCAACCGGCTTCATGGGCTTTTTCAGGGTCTCCAGCCACCAATGCTACCAGACTGCCATCAGCTCCCTGAATAGCATTGACTATCATGTTCAGACCAACCAGCCGGGCTACTTCATTCATTTCATCACGCACCGGGTTTTTGGCTGCACCCAGTATCTCATCACCCCGGTACTTGGCGCTAACCCAGTGAGTTAGTCCGGTGGTCTCGGCACCGCATACCCCAGGTTGAACGATCTTGGCACCACCGCTGTAACCGGCCACCCGGTGAGGTACTATATGTCCCACACCGATTACGAAGTCCGACTCAACTACCATACGGTTGACCACTATGGGGGTACCCTGCTTGGTATAACCCATATTTACCATGGAACTGTGGTCACGCCAATTATGATTGATTATCTGATATTTACCATAAACACTGCCAAATTTCTGTTGTATTTCTTCCTCCGTCATCAAGCGGTGAGTTCCCAGCCCGATCATTATCCGGATATTGGCATCTGGTACTCCTGCCTTTTTCAGTTCTTCGATAATAGCCGGAACAACCAGGTGCAAAGGTGTAAGGCGAGTGTTATCATCAGTAATTATCAAAACCTGATCGCCGGCTCTGACCCTCTCGTGAATCGGCAAACTGCCGATAGGTTCGCTCAGGCTTTGGCGAATTAAGTCTATCTCGCTAATTTCCGCCCGGGAATGCTGAGGGCTGTAGACCCCCAGCAGGTTCCCATCCGGAATCTCCAACTGCGGCATATCATCATACGGAAACTCTATGAGCATCAGCTACCACTCCAAACCCATGATAGCGGAACCATCACCAGGTCGGGGAAGAATACAAACATGAAAAGCACAATTAATTCTGTAATCAGGAATGGTATAATTCCCCTTACCATACGGGTGAAGGTTATATGACCTATTCCACAACCCAGATATAGAATTGTACCTACCGGCGGGGTTATTAAGCCTATGCACAGGTTGAACACCATTATCAGGCCAAAGAAATAAGGATCGATTCCAGCCATGGTAACCAGTGGGAGCAGAACCGGTGCAAAAATCAGTATGGCAGGTGTCAGATCCATGACCATACCCAGGGCAAGCAGGAACAGGTTAATTATAATCAACAGCAGAAGTTTATGGCTGGCTAATGCTCCGAAGGTATTAGCAATGAGAGTTGGTATCTGCGCCACGGTAATTATCCAGCCCACCACCGTAGCGGCTGCTACCACGAACATGACCACTGCCGTCATCTTACTGGCTTCCACCAGGCAGTGAACCATGGAATTAAAGTTCATTTCCCGGTAAACAAATATAGATACCAACAGAGCGTAGACGACCGCAAATGCGCCAGCTTCAGTGGGAGTAAATACTCCAAAGCGGATACCCCCAATGATGATAACCGGCATCAATAATGCGGGAATTGAAGTCGTTACTACCCGCATTGACTCCTTAAAAGTGAATTTAGTTCTGTCATCATAGCCATCACGTCTTACTACGAAAAACCAGGCAATCATTAGTGCCAAGCCCAGCATTATGCCGGGGAACAACCCGATCATAAACAGTTTGGTTATGGACAGCCCACAGGTGACACCAAATACTATCATGGGTATACTGGGCGGAATCAAGGGAGCAATAATGCCTCCTGCGGCCACTAGTCCGGTAGCCCGCTCCACCTTATAACCCTGTTTTTCCATCATGGGCACCATCAATCCACCTAGAGCAGCAGTATCAGCTACGGCACTGCCGGATAATCCTGCAAACAGCATACTGGCTAAAACTCCGGCGTATCCTAATCCACCTTTTATTCTGCCCAATAAAATATTAGCAAATTCCACTATTCTTCTGGATAATCCCCCGGCAGTCATTATTTCGCCGGACAACATAAAGAAAGGAATTGCCATCAGCGGGAAATTGTTGGTTCCATTAACCATCTGCTGGGCCATTATTTGGGCATCAAAAATCCCCATATATTGCATCAAGGCTACGGCGCACAATAGCAGCACAAAGGCTATAGGTATACCGGTTAGCAGGAATACAAATAGGCTTACAAAAAATACGGCTAAAACCACCTATTCCCCCCCCTTGCTCATCAGTTCCTGATAGGCCTTTTGAATACAGAGGATACCCATAGCCACAGCAGCCACAATCAGAGCCAGCACTACATAAGAAAAAGGTATGCCGGTAGCCGGACCCTTTGAAGTCATGGCAATTAAAAAGTAATTGTACCCTCCCCAGGCCATTATTGCTACAACAAACATCATTAAAAGGTATCCGATGATATCTACAACGAGGCAGACCTTCCCGGTTAGCTTGGTAATTACAATATCAACTCCAACATGCTTATTATCCTTGAAAGCTACAATAGTTCCCAGAAAGGATGTCCAAACAAAGAAATAGCGGGACAACTCTTCTGCCTGGGTAATACCGCTGCTGGCTGCATACCGCAACACAGCATTCAGGAACACCAGGAGTACCATTGCAGCCAAAGAAAATGCCAAAACGTAATGAAGTGCTTTGGTGATTAAGCCTTCACTCATCCTTTCTTCCACAGTTACTCCTCCAGTCAGAGACCAACTGCCTGGTAATCCAGGCAGTTGGCTAAGCTTGTATACCTGTTGCACTTATTGTTTATTACATGGCTTCGATTTCTTTGACCAGTTCTTCACTGCCGGGATAGTTTTTATAGAACCACTCTCTTACTTCCTTCTGAGAGTCAATCATTTGTTGTCTGAAAGCTTCGTCCGGCTCAATAATAATCATGCCATTTTGTTTCAGCCATTCTTTATCCTCGGCTTCCTTTTGCTTCGCTAATTCCCAGTTGTAAGCGGCGGCTTCTTCAGCAGCCTCTTCCACTATTTTCTGATATTCCGGGCCTAAGCTTTGATAGAATTTTTCATTGATAATCCATTCGTTGGGGCTGAACATATGGTTGGTTTCCAAAGCATATTTCTGAACTTCGTGGAAACTGCTGGCGCGGATAGTAGCATAGGGGTTTTCCTGCCCGTCGATAACCTTTTGTTCCAAGGCGGTAAACACTTCGCTGAAGGCCATGGTAGTGGGAACCATACCTAAAGCTTCAGTCATCTGGACATAGTAAGGAACATTCGGGACGCGCATACGCAGACCTTTGAAGTCTTCCATACTCTTTAATTCTTTGTTGGAGGTCATCTGGCGTAAACCGTTTACTGTCCAAGCCAGATTACGGACACCTATCTTTTCTACCATACCCTCGAGCATTTTATCCCCAATGGGACCACTCAAAACCGCGTAAGCATGGTCATAATCTCTGAATAAGAAAGGTATCTCGGCAACTGACAATAGGGGCATATCTTTGGAAAGCATGGTACCTGGTACACCCATCTCGACTGTGCCGTTTTTTACGCTATCAATAAATACGTCTTCGGAACCTAGTTTGGAATTATCATAAATTTCCACAATAATATTACCTTCGCTCTTTTCTTCAACGATTTCCTTAAATTTAGCTAGAGCGAGGTTCTGAGGATGTTCGGGAGCATACCAGTTAGCTACTTTGATCTTGAAGGTCTTATTCTGGGTGTCACCACCAGTGGTATTGCCGTCGGAACCACATCCTACTATAGCAGTCATAGTAAATACCAATATAAGAATCATTGCCAAAATCTTAACATGTCTTTTCAATGTGCAATACCTCCTAAAACGTAAATAGTGCTTACCACTACCATAGCGTTGCTACAAAGTTTTGTTACAACCTGCCATCTGTACTCTTACCACGCCTCCCCTTTGCTTTAACTAAACCAGTCCAAGCTTCATCAATAATGCATAGTACCAAATAATTGATTGAATAATTCCAACAATTTTAGTCTAGCCATCATTGACCTGAACGTCCACTGGAGATGTTTACTATTTATCAACCGAGACCCTTAAGGTTACTATTACTCCTCTGAAAACATATTGATTATCAATAATAGGAAAAACAGGTATTTGAAGGATAATAGAAGGGTATTTTGCCGGTATTTCCCGCTCGAAAGCACAGCTTCTCATAGGTGGCAGCAAATTCATCAATATAGCTATTGTATATTGCCATTGCTCAAGAGCACTTGTACATCTGCCACTACATAAAGACAATCATATACTGCCATTCCCATATGTTGTAAGTCCTGCGGGTATGAGGGGCAATCAACAATGAACAAGTATCTTTCCTCTAACGGTTTTTCCGGGCAACCAGTACATAGATTAAGATAGGGAGAAATAGGCCTACCAAGACAATGGCAAGAAACCAGATACCTAAACCACTGCTGTGTCCCAGAGCCACCTGTATCATCTGCCACTGCAGGTAGACGAACAGCCAAACCACCTGGGCTTTTAGTAAAGCCATATACCAGATAGCCAGCTGATACTGGCGCTGGGCGTTATCTGCAGTGATCTTCACCGGATAATTATAGGTATGCGGGAATCTTCTAACGATGGTGAGCATTACATACATAAACAGGTTAACCCCTAATAAAAAATAGAGCGAGCTGCGGTCACCCCAGGCATCCACTTCTCCGGTGAGGCCAAAATGTTTGGGTATAGCCGCCGGAAGATCCGGCCAGAACTTAATTAATATCCAGACGGCACCTGCTAATCCTATAAGTGAGACAAGCTCTAATAGTACCTCTAACGGCGTTATGGATATTTTGATGCGAGGGCGGGACTGATTAGCTTGCATGGATCGGTGACTTCCTGATTTGCGCAAAATATAACCTCCCTTTAGAACGGCGGCAACCAAGAACACTGCGCTTAATCTAACCTGCATTAATTGTATTTTTTATCTCTTTGCTATAAAATTACCATACGATATAAAGGAGGTGAAATGGTTGGAATTAGAACCGAAAACCATTGCTGAATCAGCCACCACCCTTAGTCAGATTATACTGCCCGGACAGACTAATCCCGCGGGCACAGCCCACGGCGGTGAACTATTGAAGATGATGGATAACTGTGCCGGAGCTTGTGCGACCAAACATTCCCGAGCTATCGTAGTAACTGCCGGAATTGACAATATCAACTTTCATCATCCGGTTTTCATGGGTAATTTAGCTACCTGCAGTGCCAACCTTACCTATGTTTCCAATTCCTCCATGGAAATTGCCGTGGCCATTTACGCCGAGGACCTATTGCAAGGAACCAAGGAATGCTGTATGACCGCCTATTTTACCTTTGTAGCTTTGGACGAGAACATGCGGCCTAAGAAAGTACCTCCGCTCTTGCTGCAGAACGATATAGAAAAGGCTGAGTTTGAAGCAGGTAAAAAGCGGGTCGCAGAAAGAAAAGCAAACCCGCAGGTTTGCTGGCTTCCCTTATATTAAGGTTTATGCTGGGCTGCGCTGCAGCGCAGCCCAAGTAACCATCTATGAACCAGATCAATTATGGCTGGAGCTGGATTCAGCTAAAATACATAGATTATCAAACAACTCAGCTACTGTTATTACTCCTACCCCGCCGGGTACGGCACTGGCTAGACTGGCTTTTTCTTTAGCTTCTTCAGCAACATCCCCTACCATTTTGCCGTCCTCATTAAAGTTAATACCGGCGTCAATAATTACCGCCCCTTCTTTTACCATATCGGCAGTTATAAAGTTCTTGCGCCCTATAGCAACTATGAGAATGTCGGCACGGCGTGTTTCCGCGGCCAGATCTCCAGTTCGGGAGTGACACAAGGTAACGGTTCCGTCCTCCGCCGTCATCATTACTGCCAAAGGGCTGCCCACAATGGTACTGCGTCCTACAATAGTAACATTCTTACCAGAAATGAGAACATCATGCTCTTTGAGCATCCGTACAATCGCCTTGGGGGTGGAAGGTTTTACCCCTTCTTCGCGGCTGATCAGCTTGCCCAGGTTGTAATTATGTATGCCTTCCACATCTTTGCTGGGCTGAATCGAGTTAACCAGGTAACTGGTGTTTAAATGATCCGGCAGAGGTGTTTGTATCATTATTCCGGTTGTATCCGGGTCATTATTAAGCTGGCGGATCAGTTCTTCCACCTGGGACTGTTGTACAGATGCGGGTAGATTATATACCTCAATCGCCACTCCAACTTCCTCGCCAAAGCGGCGAATACTATTAACATAAACTTGCGAAGGCTGGTCATCACCAACCTGAACGACTGCCATTTTCATGCTGATTTGCCGGGCAGTTTGATAAATTCTTTGTTTTAATGTTTCCCTAATATGCTTACCATAAATCTGCATTGCCAATATCCTCTCCTATCTTTTACTTGCTACTGCAGGTTCAGGTACACAGGCACTATGTTCAGCTTATACCTGACTAAAATGCACTTTTGATATGATTGATCACCGGCTTTGGTCCTCCTAAACGCACTGTGATCACGTCAAAATGCAACTCTTTAAAAGGCTGTTTCTTTTGCTGCAGGTAGTGCAGTGCCGTTTTTCTGAGGCGCTGCTGCTTGGTCGGGGTAACTGATTCCTCAGCGCTGCCAAAGCGGTCACTTCTTCTGGTTTTTACTTCTACAAATATGATGTCTCCATTGCGCTCACAAATAACATCAATTTCACCATAGCGGCTGTAATAATTACGGTTCAGTATGCGATACCCTTCCTGTCGCAAATACTGAACCGCCAGTTCTTCGCCCTGGTTACCGACTTTTTTTCGCATAAGTCATGCCTCATTAGAGTTGAACTTTTGATTCATACGATATATGAAAGCGAGTATTTCCGCAACTACCGGATAGACCTCGGGAGGAATCTCCTGGTAAAGATCCAAAGCCATCAGGTAATCGGTCAGCAGTTGGTCCTCATGTATGGGTATGCCATGTTCCTGAGCCAGTCGGCGAATGTTTTCCGCAATAATTCCGCTGCCTTTGGCCAGCACCCGGGGAGCCTCATCCCTCTCAGGATCATATCCCAGGGCTACAGCCCGGTCTATATCTGTTTTATCCTGTTTATCCTGCTTCATACGGCTCACCTCAAATGGTTATGTCAATACTTATAGGGCTAATATTAGATACTGAAGCCGATGGCAAAGCCGGACGAAGGGGTTCCGCTTCGTTACGCACACCGGCAACCTTAATGCCCAGATTATTGACCCGGTATCCTCTTTGCTCCAGACTTGTGCTAAGCTCTGACCAGTGGTTTTGTAAAAATATACGGACCGCTTCCTTTTCCACCACCGCCTGGATGTCTAAAATCCCCACCCTTTTCCAGGCAACGTGAAACAGCACGATACCCATCTGAGGAGTATCCAGGGAAACTGCTATTCGTAGGGAATCTTTTTCCTGACTTGTCTGGGGATGACGGTCCCGGTGCAAGCGCAGCTCACACATAGTATACTGGTTATGGTCTATCTGAAAAGGAAAGGTTAAGTATAACATTGGAAAATTGTTATCCGGTGCAAAACGACTCAATGTATTGACCATCTGCTGCCCGCTCAGTTCATATTCCAGGCTTTTTATTATCGTCATTAATTCCCGTAACGGATGATTTTCCGGCACGGTGGTCTCCAAAACCGATTCCGTCAGGAGCAATCCCTGCAGGAGATCAGGCCGTGACAGCATTAATTGCTGAAGCTGGGTTTGTATAGGCTTAGCAGTTGCATCTCCTCCCACCATCATATTCTCCAAAAGCGCCTGCACTAAAGTCCACAGCTTACTGATAACGACAGTATTGGCAGCGGGCAAGCTGGAAGAACTGGCAGGGATTTGGTTAGCAGTCTCTCCCACTGCTGGCTGGAAGTTGGAAGTAAAAGCTCCGGGTCCCAGACGATTGGCGGTACCTGAAGCTGAATTCTCAGGCTGGTTTATTCCTGCCGTAGTTGTTCCTTTGAACAAGCTTACATCTGCGGAAACCTGGCTGGACAGGATTCTGCTTGAAGCGCTGGGATCAACCGTCGACAGGCTGCCAGCAGCCCGGACATCAGGCGGAGTTGCAACAGCTCGGGCATCAGGCTGGGTTGTAACAGCTATACTACCTCCCACCGGTGTCGGGCTAAATCTAAGGGCTGGTTCCGGCATGGATTGGACACGTACTAATATACGGCTGAGCTGTTGATAGAGGTTGGCGAGATCTGGTTTGGAATTGAAAAAGCTCATTAGTCTTTCCAGCAGCTCGGGACTGACCGGGATATTATGTCTTACCACCAAAGCTGCTAACCTGGTGGTCTCCGGAGTACTGCCGCCTAGATGCTGCAGTAGTTGCACCGCCTGACCCATGGTCGCTCGGTTAACAGGCAGCTGGTTCTCCAGCAGAGTGCGAGCCAATCTGATGTTTTCCTCACTTGGAATTAAGCCTAGTTCCTTAAGCTGACTGGCCAGGTTGGCTTGTTCTAAGCGGTTTATGGCTTCCGGGGTTAGAACTTTCAAGGTAATACGACCGGGGCGCACTTCCTCCACCAGTAAATTAAGGTTTTGTCCGTTGTTCACCTGTGCTTCAGCTATAGCTTCAATCAATCGCCCCTGAATTAACACCCGGACCAACCCGTTGGTATCAACTTCCTGAACCACACCGCGCAGGATATCCCCCTTATTAATCACTAGGCCCCGCCTATCAGCAGGATTAGTTATATTAAGAAACACCCTATTCAAAGAGAGTAGGTTGTTCTCCATAAGTTTCCCCCTTAATCAGTGATTTAACTGGCTCGAAGCTTTCCCGGTGTATGGGACAGGGCCCCTTTTCCAAAAGGATCTGTATATGCTCTTTGGTAGCATAGCCCTTGTGACGGGCAAACCCATAGCCCGGATACAGATGGTCGAAAGCTTCCATGGCATTATCCCGTTCCACCTTAGCCAAGATGGAGGCGGCAGCAATGGATATGCTCAAGGTATCTCCCTTGATAATAGATTGCTGTTTAATATGTATATCGGGTAATTTAAGGGCATCAATGAGGAGATAATCAGGCTGGGGATATAAATTTTTTACCGCTAGCTGCATGGCTTGAATGGTAGCCTGGTAGATATTGATCTTGTCCAGATAGGGAGGATATACGGAAACCACCGCCCAGGAGATGGCCTGCTTTTTTATTTCAGAAGCCAGTTCTCGCCGCAGGGTAGGATTTAATTGTTTAGAATCATTGATTCCCGCTATGGCAAAAGTATCCGGCAAGATCACTGCCCCTGCTACTACTGGTCCGGCCAGGGGCCCGCGTCCGGCCTCATCCAGACCGGCTATATATTGGTATCCATTGAATGCTGCCTGGTACTCATACTTCATCATGCCTTCTAAGCGGTGAAATTCCTCCGGAGTTAAACCAGCCTGTCTTGTGCGCACTTAGAATTCATCCTCTGTCAAGATTTGTTGAGCTACCTTAAGCCCCTGTAATACCGCAGTGCGAATGTCACCTACATGTCCGGCATCTCCGGCTATATATACCCGGGGGTGAATACGACGCAACTGCTCGTAGAGTCCACAGTTGGGCTTGTACCCCATAGCAAACACTATGATATCCGTATCAAAAGTCTCCACCATGCCCTGGGAATCAACCAGCTGCATACGACCATTATCAATATCAGTGACCTTAGTATCCAGTTTGATTACAACGCCGGCAGCTCGCAGCCGGTTCAGCAGATCCCGGCGATTTTTCTTTTCCATTGAGGGAGCCAGCTGACCCTGCTGTTCGAGAAGAATTACCTGCTTTCCGTTAGTTGCCAGGTAATCAGCGGCTTCACAGCCAGTTAGGCCTCCTCCCACTACTACTGCAGTTTTCCCTTCGACTACCTGAGGCCTTTCGAATAACTCATTAACCGTATATCCTTTTCCGCCAGCTGAATATTTCCATTGCTCAGGGATACGGGGAAGGGAACCGCTGGCTACCACCACATAATCTGGATTGTCAATAGACAGATCACCAGGAACATACTTGTGCCCCAGGATAGTCTCCACACCGGATTGCTGCAGGCAGTGCTGCAAGTAATCCCGGTAATGCTTAATGCGGTATTTATAAGGAGGAATAGAAGCCAGATTAAGCATCCCCCCTATTTTACTCTCCTGCTCGTATAAAACTACCTTTAATCCATATCGATCCAGGGTCAGAGCTGCCTGGATACCCGCTGGTCCGCTGCCTATCACCACCGCCTTGCGCCGGCTGCCTTTCCTATAGGAAATGATAGGCGGCTCTTTTTCTTTTCCCACATGGGGATTGACTGTACAGTGCAAAGACAAACCCTTAAACTTGTTACCAATACACTGGTTGCATACTATGCAGGGACGGATATCCCGGTCCCGCCCTTGAGCAGCTTTTTGCACCCAATCCGGGTCAGCCAGTAACGGACGAGCCAGAAACACAAAATCAGCCTGGCCATTTTTCAACACCTGTTCAGCAAAAGCGGGCTGGCGTATCATCCCCCCACCAATCACCGGAATACTGACCACCTTTTTAGCTTCCTGAGCCAGGTACATCCTCCAGCCTTCCGGGTATGAGGAAGGCTCAATACTATTCAAACCCGAAGGATAGGTCCCACAGGAAACATGCAGCACATGTATGCCGGCCTGTTCCAAGGATTGACAGATCTGCAGGCTTTCTGTCAGTTTCAGACCGCCGGGTGTAAAGTCATCCAGATTGAGACGAACTGACAGCAGCAGTTGCGGGCACAGTTGTTTTATTCCAGTTACGATTTCCAGTAAAAACCGCATACGATTTTCCAGACTGCCCCCGTATTTATCAGTACGCAGGTTAGTATCAGGAGAAAGAAATTGATTGACCAGATAACCGTGAGCAGCATGAATCTCCACTCCATCGAAACCAGCCTGAGAGGCTAAAAAAGCTGCGTTAATAAATTTATTCCTGATTTCTTCTACTTCGGTTGTAGTCAGCTCCCTAGGCATAGTGCGCATGATGGGACAGGGAATAGCACTGGGAGCCACCGGAGCTTGTCCCTGGGTAATCAGTTCAGCAGTTTGCCGGCCTGCATGAAACAATTGAATAAAAGCCGCGCATCCATAGCTTTGAATGGCTTTAGCCAGTCGAGACAATCCAGCTATATACACCGGACTATCAATACGTATCTGCTGCATCCCTTCCCGTCCAACGGTGCCATCTACACAGGCAGCTTCTATAATAATAGTTCCAACTCCACCCCGGGCCCGCCTTTCATAATAAGCAACCAGGGTATCGGTAACCTCTCCGCTGTTGGCTGCAAATCCAGTCGCCATAGGTGCCATAACTACCCGATTCTTGATCCATCGTTCGCCGATAAAGGCTGGTGCCAGAAGATGCTCGTATTCCATCTATATCCCCTCAACTTTAAGTATTGGCTCTATTATATATCATAGCGAAAAAAAACGATTTTTGCCTCGTTTCCTATTTACTGTTAATTAAAGTTATATCCTTCTCCTAATTGGCTGCGAGTATGGTTCAATACAGCTTGCAGGGTAGGAATGTCTCCCCGGTTAAGATAAGGTTCTTCTCCCTGTTCTATCCTGCGAATAGTCTCTTCTACCGGAACTACTCTGAACTGCTGTCGACCATTGTCATAGTAGGAGTGACTATAAGTGGGTATGTAGTCCACCTTGATCAGTTTGGTTTCGTTGCGGGTCAGGTTTTTGCTGAATTTCATCTGCAAAATAACACCGCTGTTGCGCTCCAGTCCCCGCTGGTGGCTGATGAAGTTGCCCATGGAATAAATAACGAAACAATTCCGGTCTTCCACAGGAATAACTTCCATGGTCTGGATAACATGAGGATGACTGCCCAGTATGATATCGGCTCCGGCGGCACAGAATTCCCGTGCCAATGTCTTCTGTTCCTCCGTAGGCTGAGGACTGTACTCCACCCCCCAGTGCAGAACTAAAACCAGTACATCTACCCGGGGTCTTAAGGCATTAATATCATTCAGTATCCGGTCCCGATCCAAAAAGTTGACCAGGTAAGGTTTATCTGCCGGTACCGTTATACCGTTGGTACTGTAGGTATATGCCAGGTAGCCTACCCGAACCCCTTTTAAGTTTTTGATGAGATATTCTTGACTGGCTTCCTGGCTGGAATAAGCACCCACTGTATCCAAACCGGACTGTTCCAGAACTTGCAAAGTGCGTAAGGCTCCCTGGGCTCCGCGATCTAGAATGTGATTGTTGGCAGTCACCACCAAATCGAATCCCGCTCCCTTCAAAGCCAATGCCATTTCATCAGGACTGTTGAAGAGAGGATAACCAGTGTAACCACTCGCTGCCCCCGCCATAGGCGCTTCGAAATTCGTAGAGCTGTAATCAGCTGCGGCAATGATAGGCTGTACTTGCTTAAAAAAGGCATCAAAATTATAGCTGCCGTCCGACCGCTGACCTGACCAAATCTGGGTGTTATGCATCAAACAATCTCCAGTCGCCAGTAAGGTAATGGTCTCCACTTTTGGTTCTGGCTCTGACTCAGGCTTAGGATCAACGGTACCTGATGCAGGAGCAATATCCTGCTGCCGGGTTAAAGACATATTAATCCAGTAGGAACTGGTTAAGCCCAGGCATATTAGCAATAGTATTATTACCGTATTCCTATTCAAATGCTGGTCCACCTTTGCTTCTAGCTATTATCACCTGTATGTAGGCTACGTTGAATGAAAACATCGCTGCACGGCTTAAGCAGGAGTATTAGCCGGGCGAGTTACCTACGACAAGCCGTTGCCACACACGGTGAAACTGAGGGCTGCAGTGTCACACTACACTGACACTTCCCCAACCCATTTTCATAATAATAAAATAAGGAGAACCCTTTTTAACGGATTCTCCTTTATTGTATCGCGATGAACCTAAATAGTCTGCCCCCAAATGCCTAATTATTGGCGGATTAGTTTCATTTCCCAGTTATCTTTGCCATTTACGACCAGTTCGGCCTGGTAACCCTGCGAAGCCGCCAGTTTCAATACATTTTCCTTTGATACCTGGCTGGTCCCCACCACCAGTAACTCCTGAGCCCCTTGATCCATAGCTTTTTTCGTTCTAATAACCGGCATTGGGCAGCTTAATCCTCTTACATCAATTTTTTCCATATTCAAACCTCCTAAGCTTCTCGATAGCTCCAGCCTATCCAACCCATTACCAAAATGCCGATTATACAAGCAATCTGACCATAAGTTGGTACCCCGGCAGCGCTGGCTGCAAATAAGAAATTATGACTGAAAGCCGCTCCAACTAACATGCCTACCACTACCGCAGCAGCATCAATATCGCCTTCTCCGGAAAGAATCAGCTGGCGCAGCGGACATCCTCCCAGAAGGGTGGCGGTTAATCCCACCAGGTATAAGCCCAGGAAGTTCCAGATATGCATGGTATGGGCGATGGGCTGATCATTAAATCCAGGCTTAAAGAAGCCAAAAACTATGTTTAAGATCAGTGCTCCCAGGAATATGCCTATGAAACCTAACAGCAGGTAATTATCGCGAATCAGTATAAAATCTCGAATGCCCCCGCTCATACACAGCCGAGTGCGCTGAGCCAAAAAGCCCACGATTAAACCCGCTACCAGGGAAATAGCTACCGGAGCAGCCATAGAACCTGGCCCTTCTTTGCTGAAGAATAGCGGTCCGCCAGCTTCCGGATTAAAAACGGTACCTTTTAGCAGCAGGAACAGTAAAAACGCAAAAAATAGCGGCAGCAACAGCCCGCCTACATTGCTGTGGCTATACTCAGCCCGTCCCAGGTTGAATCCCCGCCGCAGGAAGAATACTCCGGTGGCCACTCCGGCAATAAAACCCAGCAGTCCCACTACGGCATTATAGTCTCCGCCAGCCATGCGCAGTACATCGCGCAAAGGGCATCCTAAAAATACCAGAGCTCCGATCATCATAAAAACGCCCATGAAAAAGCGCACCAAGGTGGAAGATCCGCCTCTAGTCTTAAACTCTCCAGCGAACATGGAGGTTATCATAGCGCCGAACAAAAGACCAATTATCTCAGGGCGGACATATTGAACCACACCAGCCCGGTGCAGACCGAGGGCTCCAGCGATATCCCGTTGGAAACAGGCGATACAAAAACCCATATTAGGTGGATTACCGAGTTTGACTAATACCGCTGCAATGGCGCCAATGCATAGGCCAGCAATCAATATAAACCATTTGCCTCTGTCCATAATATCCTATTACCTCCCCGATATTATATAACTTACAGTTATAATACTTATTACTGCTTGTGTATTTATATTCGGGTACAGCAATAAAAATCCTGCCTAATTTTCGATAAAAATCAGGTCCTTACCGATCCTTTCAACAAACTAGTGGAAAATAAGCCATCCAGAAATAAAGCAAAGGCCAGCTTCTAAAGATGTTTACTAAATCTCAAGGATAAATCTTGACCTTAAGTAAATATCTTTAGGGCTGGCCTAGAAGGTTTATAATTATTTTATGGCAGTTGATCAAGGGTTAGACAGCCTAGATTTCCGGTGCGGAAATCGCTTATCATTTGCCGGGCAGTCTTTTCGGGGTCGGGCTGACCTCCTTTTACCAGATGACCTCTTTGACAAGCTATATCTTTCAACAATTCCTCTTCGTCTTCAGCCACCTGTTTCAGTTTGTAGTATTCTGTAAACAACTGCGGGGCCTGCTTACGTAAAAACCTTAACAAGTATAAAGCAACTTCATATTCGTCATAGGCGTTTTCGCCAACTATATTTAAGAGGGCCAATTTCAGGCCTTGCTCTTCACTTTCGATTTTAGGCCACAGCAACCCGGGGGTATCCATGATTTCCATGTCATCCCGCACTCTAATCCATTGTTTGCCCCGCGTGACCCCAGGCCGGGCACCGGTGCGGGCCATCTTCTGTCCCACTAAACTGTTGAGAAAGGTGGATTTACCTACATTGGGAACCCCGGTGACCATCAAGCGAACCGGTCGGACGCGGCGACCCCGGCGCAGCATATCCTGGCGCTGGCTCTCGAAGGCCTGGTAAATGGTATCCATTACCTGTCGAACCCCCTGCCCTTTTAGGGAATCCATAGCCACAGCTAAAAGTCCCTCCTGGCGCAAGTGTTTTAAAAAGCTGCGGGTAGCGGCGGCTTCGGCTAGGTCGCTTTTATTTAGTACCATAATTATTTTTTTATGCCGGGCCAATTGTTCCAGATCAGGATTACGGCAGGAAAGTGGAGCCCGTGCATCCAGCAGCATAACAACAATATCCACCAGTTTCAGGCTGGCCTCGATTTCCCGCCGCGCCTTAACCATATGGCCCGGATACCAGTTTATGGTCATAATATCACCCTGAAAAAAAGAGAATACCTTGATGGTATTCTCTCCTCCTATTTATGTTACCTTTAATACCGGCCCTTTTCCTTAACCCGTGCCTTCTTGCCCACTTTATCTCGCAGGTAGAACAAGCGAGCCCGGCGTACTTTACCCCGGCGGACAACTTCAATCTTGGCAATCTTGGGACTGTGCATGGGGAATGTACGTTCTACAGCTACTCCGTATGACACCCGGCGCACGGTAAAGGTTTGGGAAAGCCCGGTGCCTCTAATTTTAATCACGGTTCCTTCGAATATCTGAATTCTTTCCCGAGTACCTTCTACAACTTTAACATGAACCTTAATCGTATCTCCAGGACCAAACCTGGGAATATCATTTCTATACTGCTCCTCTTCGATGGATCTGATAATGTTGTTCAACGTTCCGACCTCCTTCCGCAAGGTGTTCATACACTTTAAATGAGCGCAGCGGACCACCTTAGTTACAGAACAAATGTATTATAGCACAGCTGTCAGGACTGCTCAAGAAAATCCCTGTGGTTATACCAATTTTCACCCAAGAGGCGATCCAGTATAATGGCTACCGCACTGCGCACCGACAAGTGATTATAGCTGCGACCTGCCTCAACCGGTTCCAGGATATAATGACACCTTTGCAGCAGGTCCTTATGCATGCCCCAGCCGGTTCCAAATAATATCAAAAAAGCCTTGGTCTCATTATGGATCGCTGCCTTGAGCTGGCCAAAGCTAACCGTGTTGGGCTGTACTCTGGCATCTGTAGCAACCATACTAACTGGTAAGCCACTTTCTTCAGCAGCTGCTGCAACGGCTTCTTCCAGACTATGAACCACTTTCAGCAAATCAAAGGCCTCTTTGCGGTCCGGATTATAGCTGGCACCATATCCCTGCTGCCAGAAGCTGGTTATCTCCCGAATCAATTGATGCTGACTCTCTGAGGGATGAACTACAAAAAAGCCATCAACATCATACGTGCGCGCTGTTCGCGCAATATCGTGAAGATCAAGGTTGGTGACTGAGGTAGTGATCACATCCATACGCTTGTTGTACATGGGATAGTGCATCAGGGCAACATATACCCGGGATTGTCTCACTTACGTCAAATCTCCCTCGAAAATGATTTCTTCCAGCAGTTTGCGTTCCTCCGGGTCATACTCTCTATTTAACAACAAATCGGGTCTTTTTAGTAGAGTATTAAGTAAGCTTTGTTTTTTTCTCCACCGCCGTATATTCTCGTGATGACCGGATAAGAGAATTTCCGGCACTTTCTTATCCTTATACTCCACCGGACGCGTATATTGAGGATATTCCAACAAACGGTTGCTGAAACTCTCCTCCAGCGGGGACAGTTCGTCCAGCACCCCGGGCAATACTCTCACTACCGCATCCACTAATACCATGGCGGGAAGTTCACCCCCGGTAAGAACAAAATCGCCTATGGATATTTCCTCGTCAATTTCATCCATAGTGCGGGCATCAATTCCTTCATAATGTCCGCACAGGATTATGAGATGGTTGATCTGGGCCAGTTCGAATACCCGTTTCTGCTGGAGAGGTTTGCCCTGGGGCGACATCATTATTACCCAGGAGTCCTCAGTCCTTACGTCCTGTAATGCAGCCCCTACCACATCAGCTTTCATGACCATCCCAGCACCTCCGCCATAGGGATAATCATCTGCCTGGCGGTGTTTGCCGGGAGCATAATTCCTAATGTTTATCGTATGAATATTGACCAGTTCTTTTTCCTGGGCACGCTTGAGTATGCTCTCCGTTAGAGGAGAAACAAACATGTCCGGAAATAGAGTTAAAATATCAATAATCATAGTACCTTCCCAGCTCCAGAGGCTGATGATAAGTCACAACAGCTTATCAACAAAATCATTCCGAATCAAGTAACCCGGGAAGCAGAGTAACCTTCATCTCACCTTGGTCCAGATCAATACTGTTAATTACATCACTAATAGCCGGAATCAGAATTTCCCCATATTCACTGGACTTTACCACATATACATCATTGGCTCCTGTTTCCAAAATATCGGTTAATTTTCCCAGGTAGCCGTGCCGGGAATCATAAACGTCCAGTCCTCGCAGCTGAAAATGGTAGTATACACCTTCGGGCAGGGGATAAACATCCTCTTCTTCCACCATTAGCAGAGCGCCGCGATAAATCTGAGCCTCCTCTTTTGATTCCAGACCGCTAATTTTGACTAACACCACCTGATTTTGGGGCACAGCTGATTCCACTACCACTGGTCGTACTGTCCCAGCATGATTTAGATATACCTGTCTTAGGCCCTGGAACCGCTCTGGAAAATCAGTCAAGGGAACCACTTTTACCGTTCCCTTGTAGCCATAGGTTCCAGATATCCTGCCAATACTGACCAGATCATCTGGATTCAAGCTATCCCCCCATTTCATCAGCGCATAATCTCTACAGCTACTCGTTTCCCAGCCTTAGCTGCAGCAGCCTTGGTCAGGGTACGAATAGACTTGGCAATCTTCCCTTGTTTGCCGATGACTTTTCCCATATCATCGGGAGCCACCCGCAGTTCGATGATGATAGAGCCTTCCTCTTCGTGTTCGATGACCTGCACATCATCGGGGTTGTCTACCAGGGATCTGGCGATGAATTCAACCAGTTCCTTCATCTTTTCACCCCCTGTTTTTCGACTACTTGCGGCTTGCAGCAAATTTTGCCATAACCCCTTGTTTTTGTAATAAAGATTTAACCGTATCCGAGGGTTTGGCTCCATTAGCCAGCCATTTTAAGGCTTTTTCCTCATCAATTTTTACGGTTGCCGGGGTGGTAGCTGGATCATAATAACCTATTTCTTCAATAAACCGTCCATCCCGGGGAGAACGGGCATCTGCTACAACAATACGGTAAAATGGTCTTTTCTTAGCGCCCATCCTTCTCAATCTGATTTTGGTTGCCATGAATTCACCTCCTCGAAAACTTAACCTGGTAGAGTCAATTTATACAGCCAGAATCCCCAATTAATGGGGTATTCTTGGACTAACTTAATTAAAACGGGAATTTGATGGGGGGCATACCCCGCCGGCCTTTCTTGGCTCCAAGGTCCGCAAACTGTTTCATTAGTTTACGAGACTCTTCGAATTGCTTTAACAGCCGGTTAACCTCCTGGACACGAGTCCCGCTGCCCCGCGCTATTCTCTTTTTGCGGCTGCCGTTAATAATACTGGGATCGCGGCGCTCAGCTGGAGTCATTGATTGAATAATGGCCTCTATCCGGGCCAGTTCTTTCTCATCCACCTGACCTTTTAGTTCCTTCATCTGCTTGCCCATGCCGGGGATCATCCCCAGCAGTTCGTCCAAAGGACCCATAGACCGCATTTGCTGCATCTGTTGCAAAAAATCTTCCAGGGTAAATTCCTGCTTGCGGATCTTGCGTTCCATTTCCCTGGCTTTTTCCTGGTCGAAGTTAGCCTGGGCTTTTTCTACCAAGCTGAGAATATCCCCCATACCCAGAATTCTTGAGGCCATACGATCGGGATGAAAGGGTTCCAGAGCATCCAGCTTCTCACCGGTACCCACAAACTTAATGGGACATCCAGTAACTGCTTTAACGGAGAGAGCTGCTCCACCCCGGGTATCACCATCCAGTTTGGTCAATATAACCCCAGTCAGTCCCAGTTGGGCATGAAAACTCTCGGCAACAGTAACCGCATCCTGTCCGGTCATGGCATCAACTACCAGCAGAATCTCATCAGGATTAACCTGTTCTTTAATACTGGTTAACTCCTCCATCAGTTCTTCATTGATATGCAGACGACCGGCGGTGTCAAGTATCACTATATCACGGTTATTTATGCGGGCGTGCTCCAGAGAAGCCCGGGCTATATTAACCGGGTTCTGCTGACCCATGGAAAAAACCGGAGTACCAGTCTGCTCTCCCAAAACCTGCAGTTGTTTGATTGCAGCAGGGCGATATATATCGCATGCCACTAAAAGGGGGCGGCGCCCCTGTTTAGTCAGAGTTTTCGCCAGCTTGGCTACGGTAGTAGTCTTCCCGGCGCCCTGCAGGCCAACCACCATAATTATCGCAGGAGGTTTGGATGACAAGTTGAGCTTGCTTTCAGAACCTCCCATTAATGCAGTCATTTCATCGTGGACTATTTTCACAATTTGCTGTCCAGGGGTGAGACTGCCCAGCACTTCCTGGCCGACAGCCCGGTCCTTTACCCGGGCGACAAAGTCTTTGACCACCTTAAAGTTGACATCGGCTTCTAACAGGGCCAGTCGAACTTCGCGCATGGCTACTTTTACATCTTCTTCGCTTATCTTGCCTTTGCCGCGCAGCTTGCGAAAGATATCCTGCAGCCTGTCTGACAATCCTTCAAATGCCACCGTACCTCTCCTTTACCTAGATAGAGTCACTCACCTGGCGCAGTATGTCCACTGCTTTTTGGATAGTGGCTCGGTCCGCTTGTGGACTATTCAGTAATCTATACACTTCTTCAATTTGCGCCTGGGTGTCCTGAAATCGTTTTACCAGGTGCAAACGTTCTTCATATTCCAGCAATGAACGCTCTGATCTTTTCAACAAATCATACACCGCCTGCCGGGTTATATTATACTGGCTGGCTATTTCTGACAAGGACCAATCCTGCTCATAATGAAGATTGAGAACCTCCTGTTGACGCTCCGTCAGCAGAGGACCATAAAAATCTTTCAGCAAAATAATCTGTTCCAGCTTGTCGAGCATAGTCCTGCCTCCATGGTGACAAGGCAAATTACTTTACTTGTTGATTCTAGCTAATAGCATAGGCCCATGTCAAGCTATCAGCGCTATTTTCCTATTTTTATTGAACCTTGTCTCTGGTATGGTTATGATGGGTACAGGAGAAAATTTAAAAAATTTTATTGAGATTGAGGAGGATAATTTTGTTAGAGAGAATTGCTTTGCTTACCGATAGTGCTTGTGACCTACCCAAGGAACTGATCGAAAGGTTTCGTATAAAGGTGCTGCCTTTATCGGTAATCTATCCGGAAAAAACTTATCATGACCGAATTAATATTCAACCCCAGGAAGTCTATGAACGTATGCCTGATGAAATACCTACTACCTCCATGCCTACTCCCCAGGAGGTAAGCAATCTATTGGAAGAGATACGCCAAGAGGGGTTTACTCATGTATTAGCATTGCATCTTTCCAGTGCCTTGTCAGGAACCTTTGACATGGTTCAGGCGATGGCTCGGGAATTTGAGGATCTGGTCATTAAAGTTTTGGACACCCGTACCCTTTCTATTGGTACTGGATGGATGGTGCTGGAAGCAGCCCGGGACATAGCCTCCGGCCTTGGCTTTACAAAAACCATAGATAATATACAGCAACTGCAGTCCCGGGTTAAGGTTTACTATGTTCTGGAAACCCTGGAATACTTGCGCAGAGGCGGGCGTATTGGTTCAGTAGCTGCTATGCTTGGGCAGTTCCTGCATCTCAAGCCAATTATTTCCGTAGACGAAGAAGGTAAATATTATACCTACGCTAAAGCCCGTGGCCGCAAAAAATCCATTGAAAAATTAGCCGAGATTGTGGAGCATGCAGTACAAAAAGGTCCCATTAAGCTGGCGGTAATGCACGGAGGAGCCCGTGAAGAATTTCAGCGGTTGCTGGAAAGGTTTCAGCAGCTCCCCAATATTAAAGAGTTGATTGCCTCTGATATCAGTCCGGCACTGGGAGTCCACACTGGACCAGGCTTGTTGGGAGTCTGTGTAGTCGAGCAAGGGTAAATGCACCAAGGGAAGCTATAGAAAAACAAGGGAACGTTTATCCTGTATTCCCTTGGGAGACAAGAAGAAGGCGGGATAAACGTCCCCTTATCTTCTTAAATGAAAAAATACTGGGGGGGATAATAGGTATGCTGTACAAGCATTGGGCCAAACTGCTGGTGCTGTTGCTCATACTGCCGATAGGAGGCTGTGCTGGCGATAACAGTGATAGAGTATCCCCCCAACCTCAACAACCGGAGTTAAGTGAGAAATCCAGTCAAGAAAACGGTCTTTACGATTATGCACTTCTCTATACATGTAAAAATACTTCTCTGAACGATTCCGCCAAGATCAACGAATTGATCGCTGGGCTCCAATACGCCAAAGAACTGCGGGTAGACCGGGTTGAATATGCTTTTCAAAACCAGCACCTTCTACGAATCGATTACCAGCTGAACTTGACAGAGGGACAGTCATATCATATCGATCATACAAAACAGATGCAGGATGTGGTGATCCTGTTTATGCTCTTAGATCAGCTAGATGCGGTGGAAATTAACCTGGTTCAAGCAGATTATGGTTATGGGGGTGTTCCTATCACCCGGGAAGCGGCGGAGCAGGTTTTAGGAGACGATACTAGGGAGTTAGGAAAAAACGAGAATACTTTTAGGACCGAAATACCGCATAAAATCGCTAACCTTAAATGGAATCCCGAGGTAATGCCGGTCGTAACCTATGAGCACGTAATGGGGCTTGAGGAATAACCCGCACTCGATTTAATTGGGCCTCTCTCCTCTCTTAAATTGGTAGATATTA
The DNA here is from genome assembly GCA_029550685.1 of Bacillota bacterium. Classification (GTDB taxonomy): domain Bacteria; phylum Bacillota; class Syntrophomonadia; order Syntrophomonadales; family Syntrophomonadaceae; genus DTU018. The sequence continues at coordinate 59,930 of JAKPGY010000115.1, read as the reverse complement.
GAGAAAGCTACCTGTATAGCGGCCAAACTGTCGACCTGGCAGCAGTCATTTCGCCAGTTAATACACCCCAGTATACCTATAATAGAAGTCACTCTATGCAAAGGAGTGATTACCTTGACCGCTGGCAAATACTTACTGGCTGCTATTATAATAACGTGCCTGCTAACCCATCCGGCTGCAGCCTGTCCTGAACTTATGCCGGTTGAACCGGTTACCGATCAGCAAGCCCCGGTTTATGCCCAATTGCTTAAATGCCTGGCTGTCTATGAAGAATTCCTGAGTGAACGCGATCAGATCGGCGATTTGCTTTTTCCCATTCACGGCCGCAGCGTCGAACAGGCTCAGTCCTACCTGCAGCAAGGCTTTACCTGTGCTTTCAGCAACAATCTCCTTTTGTATTTAACCCGTTGGAATTCTGAATACCAGCGTCTTCAGTTAATTCCCGGCGAAGGATTTCCTATTCTTACTGAAGCCGACTTTAACGATCTTTATTATCGCACCTTGGATGATGGTTCGGTAATATTTCAGAGAGACTATCGTGACTGTTACCAATCGGGTGACTGTTATCACTACCAGGTTATCATAGGTAATTACCCCTCCGGTTGGCTGATCGAATCCTTCACCTTAATGGAGTGCCCTTACGCTATAGTAAGCCCTTGCCAAGAGTACTCTTTCCTGCCACAATAAGGAGGGAAAGTGATGGCATAGGAAAGGGCGTGATGTATTGACCCGCTATGAAGTAACCGAAAAAACTCGCTACTCCGACAATTGGGTTTGGCTGCTGTTATTGCTGATCGCCGGTTTTGCAGTGTGGCGGCTGTATTCTGCTTTAGCAGGCTTCGCTATAGCCTTGCTTGGCTTGGCAATACTTATGAGCGCCCGCTCACGAGCTCAAAAACGAGTGGGGGACTATGTTGAACTAGATGATAAAATTATAATTTTGGGCCAAAACGGGGAAAACCGTTGTATAACCTTTGCCGAGATCAAAAAAGTAAAAACCAGCCGTCTAATGTCATTGTTTAGCGGACCGTCTTTTTTAATCGAAACCAGTACCGGTAATAAACACAGGGTGCAGCCTGATGACTATGAGAATGGGCAGCAGCTGCGGGAGGAGCTTATCCAGCGCTTTGAACAATTAAACTATCTTCCCGCCAAGTAAAACCGTAATTAGTTACCAGAAAAAGCTGAACCCGGGACAATCCCGGGTTCTTCTGGTTAAATTTTAATAATAATCATCGTGGTCGTCATCCAGAGGGCCAACTGCTACAGCACTTATCATCGGACTGGTGATGGCCGCGAAATCTACTCCATCGCTTTCTACGTTAATGAGTTCGACTGTGTAATAGGCACAGCCAGGGCAGGCATCGCACTCGCAGAAATGGAAGGCAAAGGAGTCGGTAGTCTCGACATCTTCATCAAATTCGAAATCTCTTTCAAATGTCCAGGTGCCCAGCGGGATCTTGCTGCCAAACTGATAGGACTTGCTCAATTGGAAAGTCAAGCGCAGATCGGCACCATCGTTTTCACGGAATGTAATAATACTGGAGAATTCAATTTTTACGTTGGCCTTCTTCAATTCCGAGGTGTCGATGGAGACACTGGCAATAGTATAGGGATTAAAAAGTTGAGAATTTTCCTCATTATGGTCGGGAATAATCAGGCCACTGCCATTTCCACAGGCTAAAATAGTCTGGTTGATTTTCGGACGAGGACGCCGATGGGGAGGAGGATAATAATCCTTGCACCCATCATCCTTATAATTGGTCATTTCTCATACCTCCTGTTGGTTTTAATTTCAAGCACCTTCCCCAAGAACTACCATTTTATGTTAGATCTTAGGTTCGGTTTATCGCTTTTCTACCACATCTTATTAAACTCCCCACCATAAGGTTACATTGTTTGGCATAAATTCCAATTTAGTTATATGTATATTAAATGTGGATACTAAGGAAATTTTCCGGCTAACAGTAACAAATATCCTTACACTCACGTATGCTAAGGTAGAATTCTCTATAAAGAGGACGATACTATGGCCAAAGTATCAATACTGCCTTTCCAGGATGCCTATGTATCAGAATGGTATGCCAGCCAGAACTTCGGCGGTGAAATCGCTCTGTTCGTTAGCCAGTATCTAAAGCCAGGTGACGATTACCGATCCCTGCTGCAGTTTAATGTAGATAAAATTCCCCCCGCCAGCACCATAGAAGAGGCTACCCTGGAGCTAACCATTTACCGCAATGAGGTTTCGGGAAAACCGATAAATGTTACTGTTCACCGCCTGTTAGGTAGTTGGAACCAGTATTCGGTAACTTGGAACAATCAGCCTAAGGCCAAATCAACACCAGATGGCGTCGTCACCATTTTCTCCGGTCCTCCCGACGGAAAAGTTCGTATAGATATTACTGATCTGGTAATAGGTTGGTACGATGGTTCCATACCCAACCATGGTTTATTGCTTAAAGGAAATGAAAGAAATAATAATTTAGTGGGCTTTCGCAGTACAAACTTTGAGGATCGAGAGGTCTGGCCGGTGCTGCATATCAAATTTACAGATGAAAAACTGAAAATTTATGACCAGGAAACGCTGGTTATTCCAGATCCCTCCCAGTGTGCTCCCCTGGAAGCATCTACACCCATACCTTTAGGTGCCCGGACCAAAGCCACTTTCCTAGTTAAAAATGACAGCGATTGTGAACATGTTCGTGCGATGCTGCAAGTGGGGCACTCCGATAACCCTCTGGACACTTTTTTTGATGTTGGCTCCTGGATCCACCTGAAACCTAGTGGCTACCCGGGAGAAGCAGTAGCTCTTAGTACCGATGATGCAGCTGAATATGCCCGAGTGCTGGTCAGAGGACAAGGCGGCGAAAAAGTTTTAGTATGGCCTAGATCTTATGAATTGTAAAGATTGTCGGGGGGTAACTGGCGCAAAATATCCGGAACGCATCCGGGGCAGAAAATCGAAAAGCCTGTCAGGTATATGACAGGCTTTTTTAACATTTATGGTGGGCGATACTGGACTCGAACCAGTGACCCCCTGCTTGTAAGGCAGGTGCTCTCCCAACTGAGCTAACCGCCCAAATGGTGACCCCGAGGGGACTCGAACCCCTGTTACCGCCGTGAAAGGGCGGTGTCTTAACCGCTTGACCACGGGGCCGAATCGGAAGTCGGAAATCGGAAGTCTGAAGCCGGATGGCAGAAGTCGTATTCTCACTTCCACCTTCTAAGTTCTCACTCCCAACCTCCCACATCACACTTCTCAAATGGTGGGCCTACCAGGACTCGAACCTGGGACCAACCGGTTATGAGCCGGTAGCTCTACCAACTGAGCTATAGGCCCGTATTACCGCGACCTTGCATGTGATAGTATATTAAATCTGCGGTAAAACGTCAATAGATATTATCTATCCAAGCTTTCAAGTAAAAAGCGGTAACTCTCATACAGGGGGTTACCGCTGTAGTCTGCTAAATGGCTCCCCGAGTAGGATTCGAACCTACAACCCTCCGGTTAACAGCCGGATGCTCTACCGTTGAGCTATCGAGGAAAGTCCCAACGACTCACATTATATAACGGCGGATAGCCTCTTGTCAACTTCCCTACGGAGATTATTCTATATAATCTTTCAGCTTTTTGCTTCGGGAAGGATGGCGCAATTTGCGCAAGGCCTTAGCCTCAATCTGGCGGATACGCTCCCGGGTTACGCCAAACTCCTGGCCAACTTCTTCCAGGGTGCGCGGCCGCCCATCATCCAGCCCAAAACGCAGTCTTAAGACCTTTTCCTCCCTATCGGTTAAGGTATTGAGAATTCCATCCAGGTGTTCCCGCAACAGTACAAATGAAGCAGATTCTTCCGGAGATTCTGCGTCCTCATCAGTAATAAAATCTCCCAGATGACTGTCATCTTCTTCGCCAATAGGAGTTTCCAGAGAAACCGGCTCCTGGGCAACTTTCATAATTTCAATGACTCTCTCCACTGGGATATCCATGGCCTCGGCGATTTCCGCTGGGGTAGGTTCTCGTCCTTTTTCCTGGAGTAATGTCCTCTGTACCCGGGACAGCTTGTTAATAGTCTCCACCATATGTACCGGTATACGAATAGTGCGGGCCTGATCTGCAATAGCACGAGTGATAGCCTGTCTAATCCACCAGGTAGCATAAGTACTGAACTTAAAACCTTTGCGGTAATCAAACTTCTCCACGGCTTTCATCAACCCCAGATTACCTTCCTGAATAAGGTCCAGGAAAAGCATGCCGCGGCCTACATAACGCTTGGCTATGCTTACTACCAAGCGAAGATTAGCTTCCACCAATTGGCGGCGGGCCTCATCGTCTCCAGCCTCAATACGGTTGGCCAGTTCGATTTCTTCCTCAGCGGTGAGCAGGGGCACCCGCCCAATCTCCTTAAGATACATACGGACAGGATCATCTATTTCAATGCCATCCGGTATAGTGACATCTTCATTTTCGATGTTCTCATGATCGGCATCTTCTTCAATATCGCCTTCAGATCCCACACCAATTCCCAGAGATTGCAAGTGCTCAAAAATATCATCTATGTGATCGGGGTCCAGATTAAACCCTTGTAGATCTTCGATGATTTCCTCATAGGTAAGGTTCTTTTTCTTTTTACCCTTTTCAGCCAGCGCGCTGATTGACTCGGCCAGTTTTCGGTCCATTTTCATGATGTCACCCCTTTATGGGTTGGATTGATAAATGCATCGAGATCCAGGATAAACCTGAGCAACTGATCGAAATCAGCGTCCTCACTCATTTGATTCAGGCGTTCCTGAAACTTCTGCCAGCGGAGTTCCCTACGCCGCATTTGTATCCGGCGAATAATACCCTGTACTTCTAACAGGGTAAGACCTTTTTCTTCTTCCATTAAAAACATTACCCGGGCGTACGCCGAGGTAAATCCCTCCTGTCGAGCTATAGTACCTAGTTCCCCCCAACTTTCCTGACTTATGGGCCGCAGATCAGCAAAACTCTTTACTAACTGTCGATACTCCTTCTGTTGAAAAATATTAAGTCCTACTGATCTTTGAATTTCTGTGAAAATCTCAGGGTTTTTCAGCATAGATACCAGTAAACGCTCTTCTAAGCTAGTTTTACCGTATCTAGTATTATCCCTGAATATTCCATTTTTATTCAGAGCTGAGTTTCTACCTGATCCGCCCAATTTATTAAGCTCGCGGCGTACCAGATTTTCCTCTACCTGCAGGCGCCTGGACAACAAACGAGTATAATAATCTTTTTCCAGTTCACTTTCCAAGGATGCGATATCTTCCTGCAATGCTTTTATAATCCTAATACATGCCTCCAGGTGTAATTCGGGCTCATTATTAATATATCTATTTAGTTTAAATTCTATATGATCCACTTTACTATTCTGTATATATTGCAAAAATTCCTCTTTTCCATGCAAATCCAGGTATTCATCGGGGTCTTTTCCAGCAGGAAGCGACACCACCCAAACCTTTAGTCCTTCAGCATGCAAGATCTGGACTGCCCTCAGGGCTTGTCTCTGACCGGCTTCGTCCCCATCAAACAGCAGTATTACCTCTTCGACAAATCTTCTCAGTAACCGCGCCTGTTCCTGGGTCAGAGCCGTACCTAAAGAAGCCACCGTGTTTTCTATTCCCGCCTGGTGCAGCCTGAGGCAATCCATATATCCTTCCACAACTATAGCCTGATTAAGAGACCGCATAGCCTGCCGGGCTTGATACAGACCGTATAGGTTTCTGCGTTTGGAAAACAGCTCAGTTTCTGGAGTATTTAGGTACTTGGGCAAACTGTCATTAAGAACTCTTCCCCCAAAGCCTACTACCTCACCTCGTTGGTCGTGAATAGGAAATATAACTCGATCCCGGAATAAATCATAATAACGGTTTTGTTGATCACTACGTTTAATAAGTCCGGTTGATTTCACCTGTTCCTGAGAAAAAGCCTTTTTAAATAAAAAATCCTCAATAGTATTCCACTTATCAGGTGCATAACCCAGGCAAAACCTTTCTATGATTTCCAGGCTCAAATGTCGCTGATGCAGGTATTCAAGCCCCTTTCTCCCTTCAGAACTGAGTAATACCTGGTGATAAAACTGAGCCGCTGCCTGGTTGGCAGCCATAACTCCGCGGATCTGGTCCTGTTTGCGGCGCACTGCCGCGGTTTCTTTCTGCACGGTGACTCCAGCACGGTTGGCCAGGTATTCTACCGCTTCCCTGAATTCCAAGCCTTCCCGTTTCATAATATAGGTAACCATATCGCCACCAGCTTGACACCCAAAGCAATAGAACAGGTTTCGATCTGGAGTAACTGAAAAAGAAGGAGTTTTCTCCTGGTGAAAAGGACACAGTCCCCAGTAACGGTTACCTTTACGGGTCAAATGCACGGTTTCAGATACTATATCGACAATTTCCAACCGTGAATTTATTTCTTTTATAACATCTTCATAAATTCTACTCATATACCTCACCATGTATTCGCTGTGTTTGACGAAAATCCTCCAAAAATGTTGAAAAGCTGTTAAGTTAATATTATGCTAGGGAAGATTTATTGTAAGTATCACTGGCTTTTCCTGGAACCAACGACTGCGGCACATATATATCCTCAAAAGCAGCAATACAATAAGCATCGCTCATCCCGGAAATATAATCAGCCACGGCCTGTTCCAGCCCCTCTTCATCAGCTATCTGACGATATAAGGGAGTCATTTTATCGGGATGGTGCAGGTAATACTTAAATAAATGCTCGATTACAAAACTGGCCCGGGATCGTTCCGCCTGGCATACCGCTCCCTCGTAAATAGTTTCAAACATAAATTCCCGCAGCTGGCGTAAAGCTTTTTCCACCACCGGACTGGGTTCTACCTTAACCGACTGGGGTGATTTTTCCATCATGGTACGGGTATGATAAATGGTATCCGTGACCAATGTGGCAATGCGTTTACTATGGGTATCTCCCAGGACCTCCAGGCAGGATTTGGGTAAGTCTTCCAAAGTAAGCAGCCCAGCACGAATAGAATCATCGATATCATGCTGAACATAGGCAATCTTATCACTTAATCTGATTACCTGCCCCTCCAGGGTACTGGGCCGCGGCCCATCTTTGCCATACCCGCTGTGATACAGGACCCCATCTAACACCTCCTGGGTCAGGTTTAGTCCAGGGCGGCCTTTATGCTGTTCCACCCGGGTCAGTACCCGAATACTGTTTACGTTATGACGAAAGCCTTTGGCCATTAACTGGTCCAGGACCTGTTCCCCTGCATGAGCAAAGGGAGTGTGGCCTACATCATGAGCTAGAGCTATTGCCTCAATCAGATCCAGGTTCAGATTAAGTCCGGCACCTATAGTCTTGGCAATTTGATTAACTTCCAGGGTGTGAGTCAGACGGCTGCGATAATGGTCACCTCGGGGGGCAATAAAGACCTGGGTTTTATGTTTTAAGCGGCGAAAAGACTTGGAATGAACTACCCGGTCCCTATCCAACATGTAGTTGGTGCGGATAGGATCAGGAGGTTCTTCCACAGCCCTGCCTTTAGACCCGCTGGATAGGCTGGCCAGCGGACTTAAGGTCTTTAATTCCCTCTGTTCAATTTCCAGTCTGATTTCCATAGGTGCCCTCCTCATGGTGGAAAAAAAACCTCTGGCATCTGCCAAAGGAACAGGTATTTATTAATACTGGTAACAGTCTGTTTTTTAGGTGATAATTCTATGAATAGGTAATACTACGTTATAGATATAAATCCCTTTTTTAGGTCCATTTATAATTACAGAACGATAGGTTTTGCTAGCCGGGTTGTTGATTGAATAACCAAAAACTATATGGTTGTGCACTGATCTAATTTCTTCCCAAGCTATTGTATACCATTAAAGCATCGGTGATATTATACTGTTCGGTATGGTAATCTCCTCTAGCGCCCGCTGTAACCAATATGTATTCCTGCCCTCCCACTTTCGCTAGACTGGCCAGGCATAGTCCCGCTTTATCGGTATATCCGGTTTTCCCCCCCAGGAGCTCTCCCCCGGTAATTTGGGGATCGTCGAGTTCCTGAAACAAGGTACTGTAAAAGGTTATCCCATCGGGATGAATATTGGTTGATGGAGTAGAATGGCGGGTGGAAGTGAATATCTCCCGGAAAGTATCATTTTGCAGTGCATAGCTAAGCAAAACAGCTACATCCTTGACGGTTGTGTAGTGATTGTCATGATGAAGTCCGACGGCATTGGTGAAATGGGTGTTATCCATACCCAGTTCTACCGCCTTTTGATTCATTATCTTTACAAAGTCCTGTTCCGAACCCGCAATTTCGGTGGCCAGTGCCCTACAGCACTCGGCCCCGCTGGGAAGCATAGCCCCAAATAATAGGTCTGTGGCCCTTACCTTTTCACCCGGCTGGAAACCAGCCATAGAAGCATTGGCTTCATGCAACCCCTCAAACATTGCACCGGTAAGTATGATTTCCTTCTCCAGATCCGGCAGATTCTCTAAAGCTACCACCGCTGTCATTATTTTGGTCAAAGAAGCAGGATAAATAACTTCTTCACTATTCTTCTCCACAACCAATCCATCATTTAAGCCAATCAGAATAGCGTAAGGACTGTTGAGCCTGTCCAAGGGTATAGAGACCGATGAACTAGGCTGGGGATTCATTTCTTCAAAGTCTTCCCCAAACGGACATTGGTCCCGGTCTCCAGGGTCGATGAAGGATATGAAAGCCAAAACAGTTATGGCTATCAGCAAAGCTGATATAATGATGCTTATGCCTGATTCTTTCCTTTTTGCTTTTCGTACCATATAAAACATCTCCCTATTGCGTTTTTATATCAATTAATCACAAAATAGGGAGCAATTTTGGAACTCCAACTTATAAATCTCTTAAGAATTTCTTATGAGGGCAGATTTACCGTGAAGGTAGTGTGTTCTGGGTTGCTTTCCACGGTGATAGTTCCGCCATGAGCCAAAACAATCTCCTGTGCGATTGCTAAACCCAACCCTGTTCCCCCGGTTGCGGTGGAACGAGCGGCATCCAGCCGGTAAAACTTTTCGAAGATAGTAGCAAGTTTCTGTGAAGGAATAGGATCCCCCTGGTTTGTGAAAGTAATACTTACATTGTCCCCTTGCCGGGCAGCTGTAATGGTAATAGTGCTGTTGGCATAGCTGTAGGCAATGGCATTTTTCAGGATGTTATTAAAAACGCGAGCCAGCTTATCAGCGTCACCAACCAGGATCAGGTCCTCCGGGGCATGGATGGTCACCTGTTTTCCCTGGGGCGTTAGCAAGGGATAAAACTCATCAGCCAGCTGCTCAAGCATAAAGGCCAGTTTTATCTTGCCCTTGTTCAAAACAATAGTCTGCAGATTAAATCTGGTAATATCAAAAAACTCATTGATCAGTTCTTCCAGTCGATAAGCTTTCTCTAAGGCGATACCGGTGTATTTGTTTCTTTGCTCTACTGGCAGGTCGGGAGCTTCGCTTAACAGGCTTAAATAGCCGATTACCGAAGCCAGAGGCGTTTTCAAGTCATGGGCCAGATAAGTAATGAGATCGTTTTTGCGCTGCATTTCCATCTGCATAAGCTGCTCATGCTTCAGGGCAACAGACTTTATTTTAACAAGCTGTGCCTCAAATTGAGAATACTCATTGGGCAGTGTTAAGTCATCAGTATCTGAATTTAAATAGGAATTCATGACTTGGGTAATAAAAGAGATATCTTTTTGACTTCTGTACCGTGCATAAAAATAGGCTGAAGCAATACTGCATATAGCTACTATAATAATGGCTGTAACAAAGGTATAGATAAGGAATTCCTTTATTTCCCCCCAGCTTTTAAATACTGCTCCTACTTTTCCTAGTCCGGCAGAATCAGGGTCAACATATACTATCTTATAAATCCATTCTTTGATTACTCCGTTAAATCCCTGGTCAACCAACCACAGCATGCCCCAACCGGCTAAAACGATGGCACAAATAATAAGACCAATTCTCAAGAGGGTTTCAGATTTGCTTTTCAATTTTATAGCCAACCCCCCATACAGTCTTAATGTATTTTGGATGTTCGGCACTGTCATGCATTTTTTCCCTCAAATGCCGGATATGAACCATCACCGTATTGTTGTTGGTGTAATACTTGTCTCCCCATACCTCCCGGAACAATTCTTCCGAGCTGACTACCCGTCCCCGGTTAGAACACAGGACCCAAAGAATGGAGAACTCCGTGGGAGTGAGGGACAGCTTTTTTTCATTCAAGGTGCATTCATGGGTATCCAGGTTCAATACCAAGCCAGAAAAAGCAATTACCCGTTCTTCCTGTTTTGGCTCTGCAGAATTATATTTGGTAAATCTCCGCAGCTGAGCCTTTACCCGGGCAACTAGTTCCAAGGGTCGAAAGGGTTTGGTGATATAGTCGTCCGCACCCAAGGTCAGCCCGGTAATCTTGTCAATTTCTTCTTCTTTGGCGGTCAGCATGATAACCGGGAAATTATGCTTCTCCCGAATGTGCTGGCAGATCGAAAAACCGTCCACATCGGGAAGCATTACGTCCAGTATGGCTAAATCCAGCTTTTCATTATCGATACACTTCAGGGCATCCTGTCCATTATAGAACTTAAAAACCTGGTAGTTTTCGTTCTTCAAGTAAACTTCCACCAAATCCGCAATAGCTTGTTCGTCATCAACTATCAAAATCTTGGCATCCAATGCGTCATCTTCCTTCTGATTCTATATCCCCACCATCATTGTAACGCGAAACAATATTCCATTTTATAGCTTTTTCTTAGGAAATTCTTAAGATTTTATTAAGCACGGAAGCACAGGGAAGCACGGGGACGTTCTTTTTGCTTCCTTTGGGGGAAGCACGGGGACGTTCTTTTTGCTTCCTTTGGGGGAAACACGGGGACGTTCTTTTTGCTTCCTTTGGACGGGAAGCAGGGGGACGCTGCTTTTGCTTCATCTTCTATTATTTGGTATTATAAACATAATATGGGGAGGTAACCTATGGCAAGAAAACCGAGAAAGCAGAGTGAGAGTGGCATTTATCACGTAGTCTTAAGAGGAGTCAACCGGCAGAATATTTTTTATGACGAAGATGATTATCAGCGGTTCCTGGAAATACTGGCACAAAAGAAAATAGAAGCACAGTATAAGATATACGGCTATTGCTTGATGAATAACCATGTTCATCTTTTGGTGCATGAAGGCAAAGATTCGATTTCGCGAATCATGAGTAGGATTGGAACTAGTTATGCATGGTGGTATAACCGGAAATACAATAGAATTGGCCATGTGTTCCAGGGACGTTTCGGAAGTGAATGCGTTGAAGACGATGCTTATCTGTTAACAGTAGTTCGGTATATTCACCATAATCCGGTTAAGGCTAAAATAGTTAAATCACCTGAAGACTATCCTTGGAGCAGTATCCAAGCATATTATAGTGAGCATCCACACGAATTGGTCAACACTGATTTTATTTTAGAATTCATGCACAAAACAAGAGCAGAAGCAGTTCGGATATTTAGAGAGTTTATGCAAATGGAGAATGACGATCAATGTCTTGATGATGAAATCAAAACCAGTAAAACAGATAACGAGGTAAAAGCAGAGATTGAAGCCATGATGAATGGTGAACCTATAGAGAGATTACTGGAATTTGATAAAGTAAAAAGAGATGAGATATTACATCAGATCAAACAAAGCACAGGGGTAACTCAGCGGCAGATAGCTCGCGTAACTGGAATCAGTCCTAATATCGTATTCAAGGCGTAGTGATAAGGAAGCAAAAAGAACGTCCCCCTGCTTCCGCCAGGAAGCAAAAAGAACGTCCCCCTGCTTCCGCCTGGTTATTGTTTCCGCATAATCATATCCATGGCTTTTCCCTTGGCCAGTTCATCAATCAGCTTATCCAAATAGCGAATTTCCCGCATAAGGGGTTCTTCAATCTCTTCTACCCGCACACCGCAAACTACACCTTTGATCAGGGCCCGGGCAGGATTCATATGGGGTGCTTGCCCGAAGAAGGTCTGAAAATCGGTCTGCTTTTCCAGGTGGGCTTCCAACTCTTCCTGGCTGTATCCGGTCAGCCAGCGGATGATCTCATCGACTTCTGTTTTGGTACGCCCTTTTTTCTCAGCCTTGGCCACATAAAGGGGATAGACTTTGGCGAAACTCATGGTATATATTTGCTGCTTGGGCATGGTACACCGCCTTTATCGGTTTTTATTCTAGTATGAAAGGTATTTGGGTAATTTATAGAAAGCAATAGGGAGGCAAAAAGAACGTCCCCTTGCTTCACCCAGGAAGCAAAAAGAACGTCCCCTTGCTTCATTCGTCCCCTTGCTTCATTTCTATTTGTGATTGATAGCGGCCTGGGCGGCGGCCAGTCTGGCTACCGGAATCCGGTAGGGTGAACAGCTTACATAGTTCAGACCAATCATGTGGCAGAACTCTATGGAACTGGGTTCTCCGCCATGCTCTCCGCATATACCCATCAGTATATCGGGTTTCACTGAGCGGGCCTTTTCTACGGCTATCCGCATTAACTCTCCTACTCCCTCGCGATCCAGAACGGCAAAGGGATTGTCACGGATAATCTTTTTCTCCAGATACACGGGAATGAACTTGCCTTCGGCATCGTCGCGGCTGAATCCCAGTGTAGTCTGGGTTAAATCATTGGTACCAAAGGAGAAGAATTCAGCTTCGGTAGCAATTTTATCAGCGGTTATACAAGCCCTGGGAAGTTCTATCATGGTTCCCACTGCATATTTCAATTCTTCACCGCTTTCAGCCTTGATTTCTTCATATATGTCGTTAATCTCTGCTTTAAGGATAGCTAATTCACTGATATCCATTACCAGTGGTATCTCGATCTCTGCAAAGGCATCTATATTTTCCTTTTTCAGCTGCAGCATAGCTTCAAAAATAGCCCGGGCCTGCATGCGATAAATCTCGGGATAAGTGATGCCCAAACGGCACCCCCGGTGACCCAGCATGGGGTTAGCCTCCGACAGGCTGTTGATCTTCTTAAGCATTTCTTCTTTGGCCAGGATTAATTTATTATCGGCATTCTCGTGGGTCAGTTGGGCTATTTCCAGCAGCAGTGATTCGTGATCAGGTAAAAACTCATGCAAAGGCGGATCCAGTAACCGGATAGTAACCGGCAGCGGGGCCATGGCTTTCAGTATGCCATAGAAATCCTGACGCTGGAACTCCAAAAGTTTAGCCAAAGGCTTTTCTCTTTCCTCTATGCTCTCCGCCAAAATCATTTCCTGCACATAGGGCAGCCTTTCTTGAGCCATAAACATATGTTCAGTCCGGCAAAGTCCAATGCCCTGAGCGCCGAATTCTCTAGCCTTGGCGGCATCTTCAGGGGTATCGGCATTTGCTCGGACCATGACGGTTTTAACCTGATCAGCCCACTCCAAGAGAGTCTCAAATTCATCAGATAAAGTCGGTTCTATCATGGGAACTTCTCCTAGCATAACATTACCGGTAGCCCCATCAATGGTGATTATGTCTCCCTCTTTTACCACCAAACCATTGACCATAAACTGATTGCCGGAGGGATCTATTTTTATAGCTTCGCATCCGCATACACATGGTTTTCCCATGCCTCTGGCTACTACGGCAGCATGAGAGGTCATGCCGCCCCGTGAGGTGAGCACCCCCTGGGCATGAATTATCCCATGAATGTCGTCAGGTGTGGTCTCATTGCGGACCAGGACCACCTTTTCCCCGGCTCCACCCAATTTTTCCGCTATATTCGCATCAAAAACCACTTTTCCACAGGCCGCTCCCGGGGAAGCCGGCAAACCCTTGGCAATAGCATCCACATGAACACTAGTGTCTATCTGCCGGTGCAAGAGTTGGTTAAGCTGCTCAGCGTCCACTCGCTGCAGAGCCTCTTCTATGCTTATGAGTCCTTCATTCACCATATCAACAGCTACCTTGACTGCAGCGCGGGCAGTGCGTTTGCCGTTACGAGTCTGCAACATGTACAAGGTACCCTTTTCTACCGTAAACTCAATGTCCTGCATATCACGGTAATGGTTCTCCAGTTTCTGACAGGTATCTATGAACTGCTGGTATACTTCGGGCAGTTCCTCTTTTAGTTTAGCGATGGGCATGGGAGTTCGAATACCGGCTACTACATCTTCACCCTGAGCATTAATTAAGAATTCACCATATAAAGTCTTTTCACCAGTGGAGGGATTCCGGGTGAAGGCTACTCCAGTACCGCAGTCCTGGCCCATATTGCCAAAAGCCATACACTGCACATTCACGGCAGTTCCCAAACTATCGTCAATTTTGTTGAGGCGCCGGTACACAATGGCTCGCTGGTTGTTCCAGGAATTGAAAACCGCTTTTATAGCCATAATCAGCTGTTCCTTCACATCCTGGGGAAATTCAAAGCCTTTTTCCTGCTGGACCATGCTTTTATATTCAATGATAATAGATTGGAGCTCCGAGGCAGGTATTTCGTAATCAAAAATGAGGCTGAGTTTACGTTTATGTTTTTCAACTATATCGTCAAAGAGAGAATGATCTATATCCAATACTACATTGCTGAACATCTGAATGAAGCGGCGATAGCAGTCATAGGCAAAACGCGGGTCACCAGTTAGCTCAGCTAATCCCTGTACGGTCTCGTCATTCAGGCCTAGATTTAATATAGTATCCATCATACCTGGCATAGAAATGGCGGCTCCCGAACGAACCGACACCAATAAAGGGTTGTGTTTGTCCCCAAATCCCTTCCCGGTTCGTTTTTCTAAAGCATTCAGACTTGTGAAAGTCTGTTCCAGTACCGTGTCAGGCAAAGTTCCCCCGGAGGATAAATAAATGTTGCAGGCTTCAGTGGTAATCGTAAAACCTGGCGGAACCGGCAGACCGATGCGGGTCATTTCCGCTAGATTAGCGCCCTTGCCTCCCAGCAGCATTTTCATATCTGATTTGCCTTCTTCGAACAAGTAAACATACTTCACGCTAGCATTAACCTCCTATCACTCACGTTGCATAAAAGCAACTTTTAAAACCAAGTTTTAGCCATGACACGGTCTTGAGGCTTGCATTTGATAAAGCCAAAAATAGCCGAGTATATTAATACCCCGGCATATAAAAGTAATTCCCTTATGATAAAGATATACGGTAAATTCTCCGTAATTCTCTAAAATAAGGGAGATAACTCACATCCTAAAATATAGCACAACAGTACTATAAAATCTATATAACCTGCATTATTTTTCTAGTTTATAAGCCGGTTAAGTACTTGCCAAAAGCTTGGCCAGGCATCAGTGGGATCCGTCCCAAACCTGTCCTAATGCCTCTCCCTCAGTAACTGCAATATAGTCTTCTGTTCCACCGAAGCCACCAGTCTGCGGGTTTGAATTACCCGGTCGGGATTTACACTTACACTGTCAATACCGGTCTTAACCAGAAATTCAGTAAATTCAGGATAAAGAGAGGGAGCCTGTCCACATATGGAAACGGTTTTACCGTATTTATGGGCGGTTTTAATCAGATGAGCTATAGCCCGCTTTACGGCGGGATCCCGTTCATCGAAATAGCCCATGCCATCCAGTACTCCGGAGTCCCGATCGGCACCCAGGGTCAACTGGGTTAAATCATTACTGCCAATGCTAAAACCGTCCACCATCTGGCTAAACTCATCCGCCATAAATATAACTGCTGGTACTTCAGCCATAATCCAGAGTTTAAAGTCCAAGCCTTGTCTTAAGCCTTCCTCTTCCATAATCTTCTTTACCTGCTCCAATTCCCAGGTGGTACGGACAAAGGGCAGCATAGCCCAAATGTTTAACAAACCGTATTCTTCCCGGGCTTTGCGCATAGCCTTGCATTCCAAGCGAAAACCTTCCAGGTATTCAGGGGAAATGTAACGGGAAACCCCGCGCCAGCCGATCATGGGATTATTCTCAACAGGCTCGACTTCTTCCCCTCCTTTTAACCCCCGGAACTCATTGGTACGGAAATCGCTCATTCTTACTACCACCGGACGAGGATAGACACCCTGCGCTACAGTTACCAGCCCTTCAGCTAGCTTGTCGATCATAAACTGCTGTTGACCGGTTTTAATCAAATACAGCGGATGAGCTTTTATGATATTAGTAAAAATAAATTCCACTCGCATAAGACCAATTCCGTCAAAGGGTAAATCCTTGTATTTATCTATCAGGGAGGGATTCCCCAAATTCATGTATATCTTGGTTCCGCAGACCGGGAATAATTGTCTTAATAGTTCTGGTGATAATCCTGCAACAGCAGCACTTTCCTTTTTGATCTGCCCGAGATCTACCAGGTCTTTATAGACCACCCCCCGGGTAGCATCAACGGTAACTTCCTGCCCCGGTTGGAGAACCTGAGTAGCACTATGGCAGCCAACAATACAGGGAACCCCTAATTCCCTTGACACAATGGCCGCGTGGCAGGTCCGTCCTCCTTCATCAGTAATGATAGCCCGCGCTTTGCTCATTACCGGAACCATATCAGGGTTGGTCATAACCGTTACCAGAATATCTCCCTCCTGAACGGTAGAGATATCATTACCTCTAATAATATTAACCTTACCAAAAGCAATTCCCGGAGATGCCGGCATTCCCTTAACTAACACTTCGAGATCTTCTTTTTTGACGGTGTTCATTTCCGGTTTCTCCTCTCTAAATGTAGTAATCGGACGTGCCTGAAGCAAATAGAATTGATTATCGATGGCATCATATGCCCACTCTATGTCCATGGGCATATTATAGTGTTTTTCTATACGGGAACATATCTGGGCCAAACGTATAATATCCTGGTCAGAAAGGCACTGCTGGGTAACATATTCATTACCTAGTCTTTCACTGACGGGCACAGCGCTGGTACCGATTTCCTTGTCTGGATCTCTTATCACCATGGTTTTCTTGTCAGCAACTATGGTTTGTTTAATATTCCAGGTCCCTTTTTCCACAATATAATCATCAGGGGTAACTAAACCTGACACCACCGCTTCACCTAAGCCCCAACTAGCGTTGATGACAATTTCATCCAGGTTGTTAGTTACCGGGTTGGATGTGAAAGCTACCCCGGCCTTGTCCGCTGTGACCAGCTTTTGCACCACTGCCGACAAGTAAACATCAAAATGGTCAAAATTCTGAGTCTGGCGATAGTAGGCAGCCCGGGATGTCCATAAAGAAGCCCAGCACTTCTGCACATACAGCACTACTTCCTGGGTTCCCATTATGTTCAGGTAAGTATCCTGTTGTCCGGCGAAGGAAGCATCCGGTAAGTCTTCCGCGGTAGCCGAACTGCGTATAGCCACCCTGGGATAACTACCCGCATTGCTCAATATCTCATAAGCAGAACAAATTTCTTCTTTGATTTCGATGGGCATAGGAGTTGAGGTGATCATTTGCCGGATCACCGAGGTTTTTTCATCTAAGTCTCGGGTATCATTGATGTTAGTTTCCGCCATTAAGGCGCGAATTTTTTCCTGCAAACCGGTGGATTGAATAAAGTACCGGTATGCATAGGCAGTAACGCAAAAACCAGGCGGTACTTGTATACCTGCCTGGGTAAGTTCACCTAAGTTGGCCCCTTTGCCGCCAACTAAAGCTATATCTTGTTTGGACAGCTCCTCAAACCATTTAATAAAACGATAACCCATTATATCAGATCCTTCTTCATGAATTACCACGTCACGTATAGATCCAACTACCATCCTCAAAACGAGGAAGATTCTAGACAGGCCTTGGGTTGACTTGCCCTAAATACAGCGTTCCAAACTTGTTTTGTTATCTAGGCTTTACCACTCCCCCTTGGTCTCACTCATATCTGACTAGACATTACTTAACCTCCGGTAATATATTTCCAATATCTTACTGGCCGTTTCCTCCACAGCCTTGTTAGTCACATCAATGACTGGACAGCCCAAGCGCTTCATTACCTGGTGAGCAAACTCCAATTCTTCCAAAATACGTTCTGAATTAGCATAACTGGCCTGCCCCTTCAATCCTAAGGTTTTCAGCCGTTCGGCGCGAATATGGTTTAATTGTTCCGGTTGGATAGTTAACCCAATTACTTTTCCTCTTTCAGCGGCAAACAGTTCCTCTGGAGGAGCTACCTCAGGCACCAAAGGCACATTGGCCACCTTTATTCTCTTGTGAGCCAAATACATGGACAGTGGTGTTTTGGAGGTGCGGGATACGCCAACCAACACAATATCAGCCAGATTAATGCCTCGCGGATCTTTGCCATCATCATAGCGGACTGCAAACTCTACCGCTTCCACCCGGCGGTAATACATTTCATCCACTTTACGCAATAAACCCGGCTCCTTTTTGGGTTCAATAGCACTTATCTTTTTGAAGGCTTCTATCAAAGGTCCCAGGATATCAATACACACTACACCTGCTATATCTGCTTCTTCCTGTAGATAAGCTGCCAACTCGTCCACAACCAGTGTGTAAGCAATCATAAAGCCCATATCCCGAGCATGATTAACGATCTCTTTCAGAGTTTCCTTATCAGATATATTGGGAACTCTGCGGATCTCCATATTACCCGAATTGAATTGGCTGGCCGCAGCTCTTACTACCATTTCCGCGGTCTCACCTATGGAGTCCGATACAATATAGACTCCAGGTAAGTGATTGGTCAAAACTTATACCCCCTCGTTTCACATACTGGCTATATCCAAGAATAGTCTGGCAATATTGGTTTTAGTAACTTTGCCGACCACCTCAAGCTTTTCGCTACCTTCAGCATCCAAAAAGCATCTTACCACGGGCAGGCTGTCCACCTCATGTTCCACCACTTTCTTAACAGCTTCTACTACAGTTTCTTCTAAATTCGTGGTAATAATGTTAGGCATACGAGTCATAATGACACTGACCGGAACTTTATGGATATCCGCCTGTCCCAAGGTGGTCTTAAGAAGGTCTTTACGAGATACTATTCCTGACAAGAAGTTGTCATTATCCACTACAAATATGCTGCCGGTATCCTCTACGAACAGTGTCACTATGGCATCGTAAATACTACAGGTTTCTTTTACAATCACCGGTCTTGACTGGATGTCACGTACTCTATACTGGTTAAGCACCCGGCGAATCTGGTTCTCTACTCCCTCAGTTCTGAAAGTATAACCAACCCGCGGCTTAGCTTCCAGAAAACCTGACATAGTCAAAACGGCTAGATCCGGACGCAGAGCAGCTCTGGATACAGCTAACATCTCAGCGATCTTTTCTCCGGTAATTGGTCCATTTTCCCTGACTATCTCCACGATTTTCTCTTGCCGTTCACTCAGCTCGATCATATTCCCCCGCCTAATTATGCTATACTTTTTGGGTTAAATCATAATAATTATATATACTATTTCGGCAAAAAGAAATCCTGTTTGCTTTATTTTTTATTGAACTATTTTGCTGAAATCTGCTACTTGTTGACAGAGCACCGCTATGGAGCGCAGTAAACTGAGTCGATTTTCCTTCAGCTTCTCATTTTCAACCATAACCATTACTGCTTCAAAAAACCGGTCCAGATAGGGGCGTAGTCCGGTCAGGTCCTTGATCAGTTCTTGATAATCTATGGGGTCAGTCAGGCGGGACCGAACCGCTGCTAGCTGCTGGTACAGCTCTTTTTCGCTGTCATCTTCCAGAACACCGGTTTGCACCGTAGTCTGTTCCCACTTTTTACTGAGGTTATGGCTGCGGTTGAACACCACCATTAAATCCTCAAACTGAGGAGACTTTTTCAGTTCCTGGACCACCTGGGCTCGGGTATATATGTCCTGCAGGTAACCAGTCGTTTTGGCCATAACGCTGTCAATGACATCATAGGAAAACTTCTGCTCGGCCAGAACTCCTTTCATGCGCTGCAGAACGAAATCCAACAGCTCCTGAACAGCGGTTTCCTCATCCACATCAGGCTGGACCTCACTAAACTGGCGGTAGGCTTCTCCGAAAACTCGCTGCAGATCAATATTCAGCTGGTGCTCCATGATAATGTGTACCAGTCCCAGAGCTTGCCGGCGCAGGGCATAGGGATCCTGGGATCCGGTGGGTTTGATGCCTATGCAGAAACAGCCCATTAAATTGTGAATTTTCTCGGCCAGGCTCAATACTATCCCCACATCACTTTGGGGCAGCTGGTCACCAGCAAAGCGAGGTAAATAATGCTCAAAAATAGCCTGGGCAACCTGGGGATCTTCCCCACTGTTCTGAGCATAATACCGACCCATTATTCCCTGCAGTTCCGGGAACTCGTATACCATACTGCTTAATAGATCAGATTTGCTCAACTGAGCTGCTCTTTTTACCAATTCAGGTTTACCCAGACCAGTATCCTGGCATAAATTAAGGGCAATAGCTTCCACTCTTTGCACTTTGCGTTCCAAACTGCCCAGCCTTTCCTGGAATAGAACTTGGGGCAATCCCTGGTTAAAAGCTTCCAGCGGTTTTTTATTATCTTCATTCCAGAAGAACAGGGCATCTTCCAGACGAGCCCTTAGTACCCTTTCATTGCCCGCCTGAACATTATGCAGGTGATCCTGGCCACCGTTGCGTACCGCTACAAAAGCTGGCATCAGATGGCCTGACTCATCATATACCGGGAAATAGCGCTGGTTAGCGATCATGGTGGTAGTTAATACCTCCGGAGGCACCTGCAAGTATGATTCGGAAAAACGGCCGGTAAAAGCAGTTGGATATTCTACCAGGTAATTGATTTCCTCCAGCAGGTCCGGGTTTTCCATAGGTACTCCACCTGCCTGAGCTGCTGCCTCCAATACCTGCTTCCAGATCATTTCCCTACGCACCTGTTGGTTCAATACCACATAATGAGACTCCATCTGGCGCATGTAATCCTGAGGGTCGGCTATGGTCAATGGTTCTGTAGCCAGGAAGCGATGTCCCCAGGTGGTTCGTCCGCTGGTCAGGTTCTCAATTTCAATAGGAATTACCTGATCGTCAAATAAGGCTACCAGCCAGCGAATGGGCCGGGCAAAACGAGTGTGGTAATACCCCCAGCGCATTGATTTGGGGAAGGGCATGGAAGTAATCAGGCCTGTTAATAGATCGGGCAGCACCTGCCCGGCAGGCTGTCCCGTCAAATTTTTAACGGCAAAAACATACTCTATGCCGTTTACCTCTTTAATTTGAAGATCCTCCACCTTTACTCCCTGACCACGGGCAAAGCCCTGACAGGCTTTGGTGGGATTGCCTTGCTCATCAAAGGCCATCTGCTTTTTGGGACCACGATTCTCGATTATGGCATCACTTTGTTGCTCTGCTAGCTGCTTTACATAAAGTACCAACCGGCGGGGTGTAGCATATACATCCAGCTGCTCCCACTGCAGACGGGCTTCACCCAAACGCTGCTGGGCCAGTTCCTGCAGATCCCGTACCGCTCCGGGCATATAAGCAGAAGGCATTTCTTCCACACCGATTTCCAGTAAAAGATCCTTGGCCATCTTATTCCACCTCCTCTGCAGACAGAACCTGCTGGCGCAGCTGCTCATCCTTAAGCAAGGGGTATCCCAGGCGCTTGCGCTGCTCCAGGTATTCAATAGCTACCCGGCGGGCCAAATTACGCACCCGGCCGATATACCCGGTGCGCTCAGTTACACTGATAGCCCCGCGGGCATCCAGCAGGTTAAATAGATGGGAGCATTTGAGAACATAATCATAGGCCGGCTGAACCAGTTTTTTATCGGCTACAGCGAAAGCCTCTTTTTCACATAGGTTAAACATAGTCATCAAAGTAGATACATCAGCACATTCAAAGTTATAGTGGGAATAATCCACTTCTCCCTGGTGGTGTACATCAGCGTAAGTGATGCCATCCACCCACTCGATATCGAAGACGCTTTCCTTGTTCTGAATAAACATGGCTATCCGTTCCAGGCCATACGTAATTTCCGCGCACACCGGGTAGCAGTCAAATCCCCCGCACTGCTGGAAGTAAGTAAACTGGGTGACTTCCATGCCATCCAGCCAGATTTCCCAACCCAGACCCCAGGCACCCAGGGTAGGTGATTCCCAGTTGTCCTCCACCAGGCGAATATCATGCTCCTCTGGTTGGATGCCCAGTTCCTTTAAACTATCCAGGTATAAATCAATAACATTGTCCGGAGATGGTTTCAGGATTACCTGGTATTGATAGTAATGCTGGAGGCGATTGGGGTTTTCGCCATAGCGGCCGTCGGTAGGCCGGCGGGAAGGCTCTACATAAGCTACGTTCCAGGGCTCGGGGCCAATGGCACGTAAAAATGTAGCCGGATTCATAGTACCTGCACCTTTTTCTACGTCATAAGGCTGTTGAATGATGCAGCCCTGCCGAGCCCAGTAATTTTGCAGGTTCAGAATTATCTCCTGAAAGTTCATCGAGCAAGTATTCCTCCTTCGTTGGTTTAAAATGATAAAACCCGTCCCTGATAAAGCAGGGACGGGATAACCCGCGGTTCCACCCTGATTGGCTTTGCTAAAGCCCACCTTCGTTGGATCAGGTTTTACTAACTGCCCAAGCAGCGTTCCTCCTGTGACTCCAAAGCGCCTTCAAAAATAACCCCTACCGGTTCTCAGCCGCCACCGGCTCTCTGTTTAAGGATGTTATTTTCTACTCCTCTTTTTCATCGTCAGATATGAAAAATTATAAGCACAAATTTGCTATTAGTTTAACCATCCCTTCAGGGGTTGTCAATGCGCCGCCGGGAAGGTTTCAGGTAGCGGATAGTTTCCTTTAATTTAAACTGCCTTTCTAAGAAATATTCCAGGTATTGTTCCAGGAAGTGCTCCATTTGGTCTAAAGCAGTGTCCGATGCTCTTAACCTTGTCAACATAGCGCTGCTGGCCTTTTCCAACTGGCGAAGAATAGCCAAACATTCGCCGGACAGGGGGATTAGGCGGTAGGTGTCAGCAGTGGCACATTTCCGGCAAATCATTCCTCCCTCCGCCAGGTTGAAACCTGTTAGGTCCTGGTTTTGCCCGCAGGCTACGCACTGATCCAAGACCGGACGATATCCCAGGTGTATGGCCAGATTAAGCTCAAAGCGGCGTATCAATAAAGGATTAAGTCCACCGTGGTTAATAGCGCGCAAGGTATCCAGGGTCAGGCGAAACAGTTCGGGAGCCGGCATCCTATCCATAAGCGACTTGTCGAGAAGTTCCATAAGATAAACGCTATAGAGAGTCTTCTCCAGATCTTCCCGGGCGTTGCCAAAGAAGTCTAACAGCCGGCCCTGGGTAATCAACTCCAGATCCCGTCCTTGATAAAAGTGAAGCTGGGAGTAACAAAATGGCTGTAAACATGAGCGCAGGCTGCTCTTAGGCTTTTTGATGCCCCGGGCTACTGCCCGCAGCTTGCCGTACTGCTCGGAAAACACTGTAACCAGTTTGTCAGCCTCTCCAAAATCAATAGATTTTATAATTATTACCGGGGCATTATAATACACAGCCTTACCTGCCTCTTAAAAGATCAATTACCTTAACCGGGCGGTTCACCACCGTAACCGGTCTTCCTAAATGGGTCGCCACCTGGCATGCCCATTGGGCAGCTTCATGCTGATCAATATTATTATAATTAAAGGCCACGAATACTTCTTTAATTTCCTGGTTCAGGGTCCGGATCCGGGCAGCATAAACGGCAGGGTTTTCCTGTTTGGTTCCGCTAACATAGGCCATAATATACCCGTTATACCAGCTCATGCCCGGAGAAGCACAGGGCTCAAATCCATGGTCTTGATCATCTTCCCTGGGGCCTGCCCCGGCAATGATCCTTTCCGTAAGGGTTTCCAGGCTGCTGGGTCGTTTTACTACTAACCAGCGGGATACAGTTACCGCCACACTGGGAGAATTTATTTTTTCCAGCAGCTGCTGCAGAACCTGCACTGACATGCCATCGCGCATATAGGAATGAACCGCAGTATCCCTAAGAACCGGAATCAGCAGAACATCAGGTTCCAAACCCAGAGTAGGCAGATGATGACCGCCGTCAAAAACCACGGCTCTATAAGCCCGTTCCCGAATCAATCCCAGCGCCTCTTGTCCTTTACTGGTGGTATGCCAAGCATCTACAGCTGAAGATTCAATCAGGGCTAGTGGATCATTTTCCAGGGCTGATTCAATTCTTTGCTGGTGATTATTATCTTCATTGGGAATTAGGGCATAGGCAGAACTGGTTTGATTAGGGATTGAACGCAGTCCAGGATTAAAAATCCACTGCAAAGGAGCATGGTGGGCAGTAAGCTTGCCATAAGCATCCAGAACTTGATTGTATCCTAAGGACTTAAACCAGGAGGGAGGATTGTGGGTGGCCACAGCTATATAGATGATAACCAGAGCCCCCAGGAGAACCGCTTTCCCACCACGCGCCATAGCCTCTAATCCTGCCGCCTGCCTTCCATTTCCCGTATCAGAGACATGGCCTGGCTGGTACCAATACGGTCTGCTCCGGCATTGATTAACTGCAGGGCGAAATCCAGGGTGCGAATTCCCCCGCTGGCCTTAATTTTCAAAGCAGGATTTCGATTGGACCTAATAATTTGCATATCTTCCAAGGATACTCCCCGCTGAGCAAAGCCGGTGGAAGTCTTAATATAATCGGCCCCCCAGTCTCCTAAGTATTGGGTTATGTTCGCTAACTGCCAGGGGTTTAAAAGAGCCGTTTCCACTATCACTTTCAATACCAGGGGATAATCAAGTTTCAGGCTTACCATGCCCCGGACCTCTTTTTCCAGCCAAGAGTAATCCCCGGCTGTCAAAGCTGCCAGGTTGAGAACCATATCGATCTCGGTGGCCCCGTCTTCCAGAGCCTGGCGAGCTTCAAAGATCTTGGTGTCAATCAGGTTGGCTCCCAGGGGAAAACCTACTACAGCCGCCAGTCGCACCTGAGTTCCGGCTAAGACTTCACGAGCCCTGGCAATCCAATAGGGATGAACACATACCGCTGCCATTTGATAATCAATGGCATCCTGGCACAGTCTCTCAATATCAGGCCACTGTGCATCCGGTTTTAAATTGGTACTGTCCAGATAGGAGGCTAGGTTTAGCATAGTTCTACTTCCTTTATAAACTATAAACGGTAGCCCAGCTGGTTCAGGTTGGTTTCACTGTCCCGCCAGTTCTTTTTAACTTTTACCCACAGGTCCAGGTAAACATGGCAATCCAGCATTCGCTCTATTTCCTGCCGGGATTGTTCACCAATGGTTTTAAGCATCTGGCCGTTTTTCCCGATTATAATACCCTTTTGGGAATCCCGTTCGGTATATATGATCGCCCGAAGGTAAACTTTGTCTTGGCCCTGCTGCTTAAACTCCACTATTTCCACGGCCAGTGAATGGGGAACCTCATCGCGGGTAAGTATCAAAGCCTTTTCCCGAATAAGCTCTGCAGCAATAAAAGACACTGGTTGGTCAGTAAAATCACCTTCAGGATAATATAGAGGGCCATCAGGAAGCATGGCAAAGGTTTCCTGTACAAGCCGGTCCAGATTAATATCCAGGGCGGCCGATATGGGAATAACTTTGGAAAAACCCATATATCCAATAAAAGGGCGAATAAAATCTTCTACTTCCTGATCAGTCACCAGATCAATTTTGTTGACCAGTAAGAAAACCGGTACCCCAGCATCTTTAAGCTTATTCAGTATGAATTGTTCACCTCCGCCAAAGGGACGGGTTACATCGGTCATATAGTAGATAATATCCACTTCATTCATAGTGCGAGTGGAAACTTGTACCATGTATTCACCCAAACGGTGTTTGGGCTTGTGGATTCCCGGTGTATCTATAAAAATTATCTGACCCTGCTCACAGGTATGTATACCCTGAATGCGTGTACGGGTAGTCTGTGGCTTTTCAGAGACAATAGCAATCTTGTGTCCAATTAATGTATTTAACAATGTGGACTTCCCTACATTGGGTCGGCCTACAATGCTTACAAATCCAGATTTCACGTATATTAGCCCTCCTACATTACAACAAAAACATCTGCGGTAATAATTCGGTTAAGCTGTGAATTCTAATCTTGTCCTGGCTATCACATACGATAACTCTTATTTGGGGGTTAAATTCGGCTAATACCTGCAAGCAAGCCCCGCAAGGATAGGTAAATCCCTCAGCGCTACCTGCCACAGCTATAGCTTCGAACTGATTATCCCCTTCGCTTATAGCTTTAAAAACCGCATTTCTTTCAGCACACACCGTTAGTCCGTAAGACGAATTCTCTACATTCACCCCAGTATACACATTTTGCCCGGCTGTTAAAAGAGCTGCCCCTACGAAAAAATGTGAATAGGGTGCATAGGCGTTGGGCTGAACCTGACGGGCTATTTTTATTAGTTCTTTTTCGTTCATTATTCTCCCCCAAATCAATCCTCAGCGCAGCAGGTGCGGAACAAATATTATGTACGCCATAACCAGGGCATTAATCGCTGTCAATAACACTGCTCCGGCAGCCACATTTTTAGCTGCTTTAGCCAGAGGATGATACTCCCCAGTTATAATATCCACCGTTTTCTCCACCGCTGTATTGACCATTTCTACGGCTATTACCAGAGTTATGGTCAAGGACAGCAGTCCCCATTCCATACGGCTTATATCCAACCAAATCCCCAGAGCTACTGCGGCACAGGCGGCCAGGAAATGAATGCGCATATTACGCTCCCGCACCAGGGCATATATAATCCCCACTATCGCATAGCTAAAGCTGCTCCTCAGGCTTGTTTTCCCCATAGGTCAACGCTCCAATTTGGCTGCTGACATAATTTTCTCCTCTAATTCTCTCATCAGCTTGCGTTCTGCCTCGGTCTCATGATCATAACCCAAAAGGTGCAACATGCCGTGCACTACCAGGTAACCCAGTTCTCTTTCCAGACTATGCCCGTATTCCTGGCACTGTTCCTGGGCTTTTTCCAGGGAAATGACTATATCCCCCAGTACATTGACTTCTCCCGAAAAATCAAAATCCGGTTCCTCTTCTCCTAATTCGTTCATGGCAAAGGATAGAACATCCGTAGGTGTATTCTGCCCACGGTAGATGAAATTTAACTCCTGAATATAACTATTGTCCACAATCAAAATACTGGCTTCGGTATTTTTTGCTAACTTAACCGTACGCGCTACTGTATTAGCCACTTTTTTGATAATTTGCTGCAATTCACGGGTATAGTTTACTTTATTCTGTTGATTGATGATCAGAGTTTCCATGAGTTTCCCGCCTTCTTTCAAGCTCTTTTACAATTACTTCCGGATACTCAATCCTTTTATGGTAAACACCTTCCAGGATAGTGCAGAACGACTGAGTAATAGTATCCAAGTCTTTGAAAGTAAGGTCGCAGGCTTCCAACTGTCCATCATTTAACTTGTCTTTAATGATCTTTTTAACCATGTCTCTTATTTTAGCTTCGGTTGGCTCCTGCAACGAGCGTATAGCAGCCTCCACCGAGTCAGCTAACATCACCAGTGCTACTTCTTTAGTCTGGGGTTTGGGCCCTTCATAGCGGAAACTATCCGGGCTTATGGAACCATCACGGTCCTCTTCCAGAGCCCGGCTGTAAAAATATTTAGTCAAGCTGGTACCATGGTGCTGGGCAATAAAATCAATTACCACGTCAGGTAAACGAGCCTCCCGGGCCAGTTCCACTCCGTCTTTAACATGGGAAGTTATTATCAGCGCACTTAACGCTGGAGCAATCTTTTCATGAGGGTTATCAAATCCTCGCTGGTTTTCCACAAAATACTCGGGCCGCTTTAATTTACCTATATCGTGGTAATAAGCTCCTACTCTAACCAGTAAGGGGTTGGCACCCACCGCCTCCGCCGAAGCTTCCGCTAGATTTCCCACCATCAAGCTGTGATGATAAGTGCCGGGAGCCTCCAGCAGCAATCTTTTCAATAAACTGTGGTTGGGATTGGACAACTCCAAGAGCTTTATCATACTGGTAATAGAAAAGGCACTTTCCAGGAAAGGTAGTGCACCAATCATCAGGATGGCTGAAAGAATACCGTTAACCGCTCCTATAACAATTCCCACTAGTATGGTGTTCCATGAAGAACTCCCCCCGATCATCGATAGGGTTAAAATAGTGACGATATTAGCCAGAGCTATGTAAAGCCCTGATTTAGCCAAATCAGAGGTCTGGCTGAGCCGGTATACCTGGAACACACCTACTGTCCCGCCTACAAAGGCAGTTATCCCATAAAACAACTGGTTGCCCTCGGTGAGTAACCCTACATATAAGGCCACTATCAAGGTCAGGAAGTGAGCTAAACGATTATCCAGCAGAATAGCGATTAGCATAGATCCTGCTGCTACCGGTGCCAAATAACCTACCAAGGCATTTATCTCTGCATTGTTGCTTATTTTTATCATGGTTAAAAACCTGGTCAACAGCAGAATAATGATGAATATCAAACCAATCAGCAGCATCAGCCGGTCATCCTTGAATATATCCTGATAATAGCGGCGTAAGAACTGAATAACCAGCCAAAAGGACAACAGGACAAAGATTCCTGCTCCCACCAGAGTAGAAGTATAACTCTGGGTGCGCTGAATGCCTAGCTGTTCCAGAATGGAAATCTGCTCCGCGGTAACTCTATCACCCGCCCGTACAATTATCTCGCCAGCCTTAATGTTCTTCTGTACCGGCTGTACTGCTTCAGTAGCTTCTTGAATAGCTTGGTCCGTAGCTTCGGCGTTGTAAATAAGATTGGGGCGCAAGCTGTTAATAGCCACCAGTTTTATAA
This sequence comes from Bacillota bacterium, assembly GCA_029550685.1. GTDB lineage: Bacteria > Bacillota > Syntrophomonadia > Syntrophomonadales > Syntrophomonadaceae > DTU018. The sequence continues at coordinate 31,200 of JAKPGY010000115.1, read as the reverse complement.
TGTCACGAGCAGTTCGCGAGTAACCCATGGAGTCAACCTGCGCATGGGCTTGCTGGTAAATATCCGGCAGCGCCTCTTCAGTTACCGGTTTGCTTAGTAGATTTTGCACTACTGACAGGGCTGCCTGGCGAATAAGCTCCAAATCCTCAGGGCGGGCGTTGATGATATATTGAGCCAGAGTAGGGCTATGCAGCTGCAAGTTAGCTTCATCCCTGAGTGCGTTAGTACTTTCGACCAGTTCCTGCAGCTGGGTGTCGTGTTCACCCTCGGCAGCCAAGATCTCGTTCACGGTACTAAAAAAGCTGTTGATATCATTGGTGGTATTAGCCAGGGCATACTTGTCCTCCTGGTAGACTTTTTGCACCCGTTCGGCAGCCTGTTTGCGCAATTCTTCCGTCTGTTTTTCATCTATTACTACCGCATTAATCTTGGACTGTATATCTTCCCGGGCTACTTCGTCCACCTTTAGCATGACTTGCTTGGGGCTGAAACTGCTGAATACTATCAAGATAGTTATGGAGAAAAACAGCAGTATCCCCAGCACTTTTTGGGTGGTGGAGTGGCGAAAAAAGTTTGCGATCGTATTGCCTATCCAATTAAGGATCGAAGGTACGCGCATTATAAAGCTCCTTCATCAGGTCCAGCTTTCCAAGCCTCTATAAGCGGCTTTCCTGTGATTCGTACTGCTCATAGGCATCAATGATCTGCTGTACTAAAGGATGCCTGATTACGTCCTCTTTGGACAAATACTCGAAAGAAACTCCTTTTACGTTAGCCAAAATCTTGCGTATTTCAATCAAGCCGGAATATTCATCTTTAGGCAAGTCAACCTGGGTAATATCCCCAGTAATGACTGCTTTTGACCCAAAACCCAGCCGGGTCAGAAACATCTTCATCTGCTGTGGGGTAGTATTTTGAGCTTCGTCCAGTATTATAAAGGCGTCGTTTAAGGTTCTTCCCCGCATATAAGCCAAAGGAGCCACTTCTATAATGTTTTTTTCCAAATAACGCTGGGTTACATCTACCCCTAGAATATCAAACAGCCCATCATACAGAGGTCTTAAATAGGGATTAACCTTTTCAATAAAATCGCCAGGCAAAAAGCCCAGCTTTTCCCCGGCCTCAACTGCAGGTCTTACCAGTATAATTCTCTCAACTTCCTTGCTGCGCAGTGCTCTTACTGCCATCACTACGGCCAAATAGGTTTTTCCGGTTCCGGCTGGTCCTATACCAAACACCACATCATCACGGAGAATAGCTTGAACATACCGTTTTTGACCTAAAGTTTTGGCCTTGATGGCCTTGCCTCGTACTGTGTTCAAAAGAGTGCCTGATACAATATCCTTGTGGCGGCTATGATCACCACGCTTTAACAAATTAAACATATAGTTTATATCATTAACAGTCAACTGGTGCTCATTTTCCACTATATCCAGCAGACTGTTTATTAAATCGGCAGCAAAATTTACATCTTCCTCATTACCTTTAATATAGACATCTGATCCCCGGGCGGAAATCTCAGCTGCGGATATACTGCGAAGATAACGGAAATTCTCGTCGCCAGTGCCAAACAGTATGGCAGCCAGAGAATTATCCCCTATAGAAATCCTGGTCTCTTTGTCAGTCAAAAAGGATATTCCTCCATTCGGAAAAAATGTTTACGTTATTATATCATATCAAAATCACGGCTGGCTATGTTGCGCTCCACTAATGAGTTCAGGCATGGCAATGTCCTCAATAACTTCTGCGGTCAGTTTAACTCTTATAATAGGATCACTGGGCGATGAAATCACTTCCCGGGTTATATTTTTAATATCCTTATGAGATGCAATTTTGGCTTTCAGTACCTTTCCAGCCCTCTCAGCAGCTATGTTCTCCGCTTCAGGGGCTGACACTTCCGTCATTTCCTTCACCTGTTCGGTGATGACCAGTTCGTGCAGGACTATTTTACCCAGCGGAGTGGGTAAAGTCCTGCGCTTATGTTCTTCTTCAGCAAGAGCAAACACTTGGCTGCTGTCCTTCAAAGCAAAAGTCCGCCAGGGAGTTTCCAGATAGTATTTGGTTACCACCCGGCCTGGAGTCACTCTCTCCTGTACCAGCGGGCATTCCCCGTACCCTTCGTACCAAACCCGGGCTTCCACTTGTCCTCTGGCCCTCACGGTGTAGGGCATACTAGTCTGAGTGCCTTCTTGCTCAGGATCAGGCACGATGTAAGGGCTTACCTGGGGAAAGACTATTCCTGATATCAATATGTCCCCAGCGGCCACCACATCACCGGCAGCAACATTAGCCTGACCTTCTAGGACCAGAACTTCTTCTACAATACCATCCCGGGAGGCTACCAGATGACAAGGCCCGGTAATTTCATCACGGGGCAGAACCTTCTCCACCACTTCAATGTTGGCCTTTACACCCCGTACCTCTACCTTAGTATAGGTCAGTTGCTCTATATCACGCAGCAGTCCTTCTTCAACTTCACTGCGACTGAAATTCCATTTGGCCGCTCCCTGGTATAGCCCATAGCGGGCGGCAGTTACCAGAATGCGGGTGGGGTCAACGTTTTTGGAACCGCTGATCTCGATAAACCATACAAATGATGACAGACAGTATAAAGCTACTATGAAGATCAAGGCCCCGATCACAAATCCCAATCTTCGTTTTAAGAGAGATTGGTAAAAAGGAATGCCTTTTTTTTCGGTTACTTCCAGCTGGTAGCCATTTTCCTCCGCTATGCTCTTGAGAGCAGAGTAGGCGCTGCTGCGTATCTTAAAATGAAGGCCATCTTCTTCGCGTTTGATATCATTGATAAACATGCCCCGAGCTAGGGCCATATTAATAATTTTCTCCAGGTTCTTACCCTGCAATCGCACCCGGATGATGCCGCCCACTTGTTCAAAAAAGCGATTAATCACCGGCTATTTCTCCTTTGACTTAATCGTGATACCTCACACTGTGGACCAATCCATTGATACTGATCTCATCTGCCATCAAAGCCTTTATTTCCAAATCAGTTCCTTCGATTTCGATAAAGCCCCGTGACAAATTAATCCTGAGCCGGTTAGGCAAGTACTCAATAATGCCGCGGTGGTTTTCCAGGTAGATTTCATTGCGGCCTATAATAGTAATTTTCGGCAGATCCAGAACCAGATCTTTGGGTATTTCCAGGAACTCAGCCATAGCTTTAGTAATAGTTTCCTTGCGCCGATTCATCGTCTTCCCCCCTGTCAGAGCTCTATTCCACCACTCGTCATACAAATATATGCTAGCCGGGCAAACCACATGCCCTCCGGCAGAATTATCCAAACACAACTCATGTCATTCTTGTACTATCAAGGCCTGGGTTTTGTTACCTTAAATTAATAGAGGCAGGAGGATGTGAATATGATGGACTTTTCAGGTAAAACCGTAATTGTAACCGGTGCTGCCCATGACATTGGGAAAGGTATTGCTGTGAAAATGACTTTCATCTAAGCTTAGCGGAAGCTTTAGCTTCCGCTAAGCTTGGCAGGAGTGTTAGGCAGGATGCAGGGGTATTAGCCGGCTCGTTCCAAGACTCCTCACCTGTAACACATCGGCTTGCTTCGGTGCGAAGCGGACCGCTTGGAATTCGGCATCCATGCACTCAGTCCTCGCTGCTCGAAACATCCTGTTTCTCGCTCCGCTTCGCAGCCCTCAGTTTCGCCGTGGGTTGCAACGGTTCGTCGTAGTCACTCGCCCGGCTAATACTCCTGCGTAAGCCGTGCCCGATGTTTTCGTCCATCGTAGTCTGCGCCACAGGTGATAATTGCTGTACAGTATGCCGCTGAAAGTGCCCGGGTGGTTATAGCCGATGCAGATGAAAAAAACGGACAGGAGACAGCCTTGCTGATTTATAAACAGGGCGGTGAGGCGATATTTGTTCCCACCGATGTGCGCCGGGAGGAAGATATTGTCCGGTTAATGAAGGTGGCCTATGAAACATACGCACGCATAGATCTTTTAATCAACAATGCCGGCAAAGGGCTGTTTAAATCACTCTATGATTTAACTGTAGAGGAATGGAATGATCTGCTGAATACCAACTTAAGAAGTGTTTTCCTGGGTTCACGGGAAGCCGCCCAATATATGCGCCAGAATAAAGAAGATGGGTCTATAGTCAATATTGCCTTCACCCAAGCCCTTATGTCCGAGCCTAATTCCGAAGCCTATGCCGCTACCAAGGGAGGAATTGTGGCCCTTACCCATGCCCTGGCAGCTTCTTTAAGCAAAGATAGAATTACGGTTAACTGCATATCTCCAGGCTGGATTGAAACAAGAGATTATGACCAATTACGCCCCATTGACCATGAACAGCATCCAGCCCGGCGGGTAGGAAAGCCGGAGGATATTGCCCGAGCCTGCCTGTACTGACTGCTCCAGGCAATGATTTCGTCACCGGCATTAACTGGTAGTAGATGGCGGGATGACCCGAAAAATGATTTATGAAGACTAATCCGACCAAGGACACTTCTCTGTTACATAATATAATCTCACAGCCTTTTATTCTTTTTGGATAATAAAAGGAGTACCCCTATAGAGGTACCAAACCAAGAGGAAGCATCATTTTCCTAACGCTCACTCACAGAATGTCAAAAATAAAATAAGAGATTGCCTCGCCTACGGCTCATAACCCAGATAACCACCAAAAGAAACATCAGAGGCACGGTTAAGTGCAGTAACCATAAGTCTTCTTTCGTATCATTGCGGGAGCGTTAGCGATATGGTAATATCCTTCATAGCTTATTTCCTCATTATTAAAAAAGGAAGCGCCATTTTACGGCACTTCCTCTTTTCTGACAGCGGATCTATATGGGTAAAACCCAAAATCCCCCTACCTTGAACCAGATGGTTTATGCTGATGAAATACAGTTACTACATAAACGCTAAGCAGAAGCTTAACAGTATAAACTTAAACCCAGCCTATTTTTTGGGCCTGGAAACGCAGTTCATCCCTAAACTGAGGATGAGCTATACTAATCATTTCCTTAATACGCTCACTTACACTCTTAAAACGCAGATTGGCTACTCCGTATTCGGTAACCACGTATTCCACATCATTACGGGATGTTGACACAATGGTGCCGGCCGGAAGGAAAGGTACCACCCGGGATTTCAGTTTGCCATCCTGGTCGGTAAAGCTGGAGTTAAGGGCGAGAATGCTTTTGCCGCCTTTCGAGAAGTGAGCGCCCCAGATAAAGTTTACCTGCCCACCGGTGCCACTGTATTGACGGTGACGAATAGATTCTGAAGCTACCTGGCCGGTCAAATCCATCATCAAGGCATTGTTAATCGATATCAAATTGTCGTGCTGCCCTATTACGTAAGGATCATTATTATATTCCACTTCCGTAAACCAGAATTTGGGGTTGTGGTTCACATAATCCCACAGCTTGGCATTGCCTACACAGAAAGTACCGGTAGTAATGCCAGGATTAATGTTTTTCTTGCTGTTATTAACTACTCCCAATTCCATCAATTCCATGATAGAGTTTTGTACTACTTCCGTGTGAATTCCCAGATCTTTTTTGTCATGCAGGAGATAGCCGATTGCATTGGCCAAGCCTCCCAATCCCAGCTGAACCGTTGAACCATCAGGAATCATGTCAGCGATATAACCAGCGATTTGTCTTTCCACATCGGTGATAGGAATATCCGGTATTTCCACTAGGTCAGCATCCGATTCCAAAATAACATCGACTTCAGAAACATGGATCTTCAGATCATCGCTGACCAGCCAGGGAGTGCGGGGATTAACCTCGGCAATTACCAGATCAGCACGGTTAATAGCCCGCCGGGGAACCAGACCGCCGAAACAGGAACGGTTCATATACCCGTTTTCATCAGGAGGGGTAACCACAAAAGCAGTTACGTTAGGTTTCCGGTAATCCATCCATTGAGCCAGCTGGTTTAAGTGGACCGGTATATACTGGGCGGTTTTCCACTCCATGCACATACGTTCTACTGGTCCCACAAAAGGAGTTTCAATGTGGATGTTCTCTTGATACTGGGGCTGCATGTATTCATACAGTTTTAGTGCCAATCCCAGGCAGATAGTAACGTTTTTCAGTTCTGAGACCCTATTGCTCAAAGCCACCGAAAAATCATGGGGAATACATGTGCCTCCTGCCATCATGATTACATCATTGTTGCGAATCAAAACTGCTGCGTCTGCTGCATCCATTAATTTAGCCTGGTATTCTTCTTGCCAATTAGCATACTTGACCTGTGTTTTTGGTAGTCGCTTTTCTGAAATCGCCATTATAATACCCCCTATGAAAATGAATTCAACAGGAGGTATAGCACAAACCATGCCAGTTCCTATAAATGCGGTTTTCACCTGCAAAGTGGATGAAACAACCCCGCTTGATGTACAAATTATTGTACACCCTTGGCCAGATGTTCTACCTGTGCCACTGCTGTAGTTTATCGTTTCCGGTGTTCTAATTATTAGACAATGTGCTAAACGATTTACAAATTATTTAGAATATCCTGCCGGCGAAATATCGAGATGATACTGTTCCATTTTATAGTATAAAGTACTACGGCTAAGCCCTAATAATTGAGCAGCCTGGGTCTTGTTGCCTCCACAGGCTTTTATAGCCCGTAAGATGGTCTGCTTTTCTGCTTCTTCCCGGGCCTTGGCCAGATCAAACCCCTGGTATCTACTACGGTTATTGGCGCCTGTCCTTTGATTGGCAAATCGCAATAAATTGTTCAGGGTTATTTTCCCTGCCCCGGTATCGATGCAAGCTCGTTCGATCACAGTGTGCAATTCCCGTACATTGCCCGGCCAGTGATATTGATGCAACCGGGCCAGAGCCTCCTTGGAAATACCTTCTATCCTTCCTCCGTTTTCCTGGTTGTATTGATTAATAAAGAACTCGGTAAGAGGTTCCAAATCCTCCATTCTCTCTCGCAGAGGCGGGATGTTAATCGGGAAAACATCTAAACGGAAGAACAGGTCCTTGCGGAATTTTCCCTGGCTTACCATATCACGTAGAGAACCGTTGGTAGCCGAGATTATCCGTACATCTACGGAAATAGTCTTAGTGCCTCCCACTCGTTCCAGTTCTTTCTCCTGCAGCACTCGCAGCAGCCCGGCTTGAGACATCCAGGACAACTCAGAAATTTCGTCCAGAAATAGCGTACCTTTATCAGCCAGTTCGAATTTACCGGGTTTACCTGCTTTACGTGCCCCAGTAAAAGCCCCTTCTTCATAGCCAAATAATTCGCTTTCCAGTAAATTATCGGGAATCGAAGCACAGTTTACTCTAATCAGGGGATATTCCCGGCGGTTGCTTTCCTGATGAATAGCATGAGCAAACAGTTCTTTTCCTGTGCCGGTTTCTCCAGTGATCAACACCGGTATAGTAGTACAGGCTATCATACGCACCTGTTCTTTGGCTTCCAGTATCGCATCACTTCTGCCCACTATGGAAGCTAAGGAATACTTGGCCGATGACAAACGCTTGACTTCCTCTTTATAATATTTTAATTCCGAAAACATATTGGAAATACGACGAGCAAATCCCCGGGCATCATCTAAATAACGGAAAATATTGAACCCGGCTGCACCAATAATCCTGCCTTCCGTAGTAATTGGTACCCGGGATACCACCTGGGTTTTCCCGTTCAGTTCCCATATATCAGCAATGATAGGTTTACCAGTGCGCAACACCTCCAGCATACGAGTATGAGGAAAAACCTCATCCACCCTACAGCCCAGTACCTTATCCTTGGACAAACCACTTTCCCGGCAGTAATAATCGGTGATGATACGGATGATTCCGTTTTCGTCGATAACCAGAGCACCATCAAACTCATTAAAAATAGTCTCGATAACATCCAGGTATTTCTGAGGTAAGGTACTAAGTTTGAACACCCTGATCTTCCCCCTATCCTTTCCTGGTAATTAACTGACTTATTTAAATATTCTATATTTTCTAGACAATTCCTTGATGCTGGATCAATATTCCTTATAGGCCTACTTTTGGGGAACACTCACAGGTGATTTAAAAAAAGGGTCGGTCCCTGTCATGTCGATTCAACTCATCTCAAGGTAAAAAACTTGAGATATATGACAGAAACCGCCCCTTCTTCCTTGACCGGTCTTACCCTTTGTTTCTACTCGCTATTAATAGAATGCGAAGGAAACAATGCTCACTAAAAAGGTCACTATAACGATGGCAACAATAATAGTTACCATTCTTTTCTGGCGTTGTGTGCCTTTATTCATAAAACTCAATACTCACACCCCCGATTGAAAAAACCTGGCAGCTTTAGGCCGCCAGGTTTATTATCAATTATTATATTCTGCTGCGATACTTCATCGATTGGCCCATATCCCGAGGTCAACCAGAGATATTTTAATAATTAAAATTTTTTCTTCTTACGTGCAGCTTCAGATTTCTTTTTTCTTCTAACACTTGGTTTTTCATAATGTTCGTGCTTACGAATATCTTGCATAACCCCAGACTTCTGGCAGGAACGCTTAAAACGTTTTAATGCGCTATCCAGGGATTCATTTTTCCCAACTTTAACTTCGCTCATTGTTTCCCTCCCCTCGTACGACCAGGCTAGGTAAATGCCCATCCATTTTACTATTTCTTATACATAGCAGTCAAGATTAGCCGGGAGGCCACCCCAGGTCACGCCCACCTAGTAGATGGTAATGAATATGCATCACCGCTTGTCCCCCGGCCGGTCCACAATTGCATAATAACCGGTATCCTTCTTCAGCCACATTCAATTTCTTAGCAATGGCAGCTGCTGTCAGCTGAATATGGCCCAGTAGTTCAATGTCCTCTGCAGTAGTTGCATTTAAGGAAGCCCGGTGAGACTTGGGAATGAGAAGTATATGCACAGGAGCCACGGGATCGATATCCTTAATGGCTACCAGTTTATCATCTTCAAATACCACATTGGCATGTATTTCCTGGTTGGCAATTTTACAAAATAAGCAATCGCCCTCTGACAAATTTTCACCTCCTGTTATTGATTGATTCGATAACTGGTTAGACTATTTGCTGAATCCATTCTACCAGATAAACAGGTTTCTTAAAACAATTCTTTGTCACCTGTTTATCTGTTATCTACATATTATTCGCCGTATTGTAGAACAAGTTATCAGAGCTGATCTGCTACGGTCTTGCGGTGCAGGTAATCACTGCCGGCAATCATAGATAACATTTGAGCGTCACGCAGGAATTTTTCCGCTGGGTGCCCCACCAAAAACCCCATACGTCCTACTAAGTCAACCGCTCGGGAGGTTACCTGTTGGGCAACCCGGGTAGCATAAAGTTTAGCCATAGTAGAAACTCGCGAATAATTGCCCTCCTGGTCAATATGGTAGGCAGCCCGGGCTACTGACAACCGGGCAGCATCTATATAGGCGCTCATGTCCGCCAAAGCAGTAGCAAAATAGGAATTAGCGGTGGTGTTTTTACCCAGGAGGTTCTTTTCCCGGGCTAGATCGCGCACCAACTCGTAAGCAGCTCGGGCAACTCCCACTCCAACTGCTCCTACTAAAGCCAGATTGCGGTCAAAGGTCTGCAACAGCAGGAAATACCCTCCTCCGGGCCGGCCGAGCCGATACTCTTCCGGCACAGCAACATCGTTAAACTGCAGTCTTACTGCATGGGCAGATCGCATACCTATTTTCATTACCGGTTCGACAATATTGATACCCGGAGTATTGGCAGGAACCAGCACAAACTGCAGTCGTGATTTGCGGCGGGAATCAATGTTGCGGGCCAGCAAAACCATGAAATCTGCCATAGCTCCATTTAAAATATAGTCCTTGCTGCCATTTATAACTACCTGGTTACCTTCCAAACGAATTGTGGTAGAAATACGGGTTATATCTTCCGGGATAGGCCCTTTGTGATCCAAATCCGTTTCACTGGGAACGTCGTTAATTACGGGACTAGCCAGATGGGGCTCCCGCTGAGTCATTAAAGGAAGGAACTTCTCCTGTAATGATTTGCTGCCTGCTACCAGAACGGGGGTTATAGCATAGTTGTTAGCCACTACAATAGCCGCAGCCCCGGCGCACCCTGCTGCTAACTCTTCTATTACTGCAGCGGTAGCCATCATTGACAGCCCCCTGCCGCCATAGCTTTCGGGAATGGTTGGTGCTAAAAGATTGCGCTCTGCCAACAGAGCCGGAATAACCCAGTCCGGTTCCTGGTCGCCAATCATGTCGAGATAGTTACCCCGTTGAGCGATTTGAGTGGAAGCAAGCTCTCGCACTTCCATTACTAGTTCACGGTCACTATCACTCAAAAAATATAAAGCCATAGCACGTCTCCTTCCTTGAGTCTACAATTGTGAGGCTAGCAAGCACCTATGAAACTGCTCACTACCATCAACAATAGACAGCATTTTGGCGTCACGCAGATATTTTTCGGCTTTGTTACCACTGACATATGCTTGGCCGCCCACAATTTCCATAGCACGCCAGGTAATATTCTGGGCTGCCTGGCTGGAGACTATCTTAGCCTGGGGAGAGGTCAAAGTAAAATCGCGGCCTTCGTCAATATTCCAGCAGGCCTGGTGAACACTGAGGCGGGCAGCATTCAGCTGGCCGGCCATATTCACCAGACTGTGACTTACAGCGCTTTCCTCAAATACCGGATGACCTGTAATCATCCTCTCCTTGGACACCTCCAGGGCGTGCTGGTAAGCTGCCCGGGCTACTCCTACGCAGACGGCTCCCACAAAAGGTACGGTCCGGTAGAGACACTCTTTGAATATATCCAATCCCTGAGTTGATGAACCGATCATATGGTGGGGTTCGGCTTTAAGATCCTCAAAATTAACTTCAGCGGTACTGCAATAGCGCAATCCTAATTTCTGGCGGGTATTTCCAATAGAAAGTCCCGGTGTGCCCATAGGCAACACCATCACTTGAAACCCGGAAGACCCTTGGCTGCCGTCATTGGTATACTCTGCCAGAGTAGTAATGAACTGAGCGGTAGCTGCATTCATAACATAATCCTTGCCGCCATTAATGATAGTCTGTTTTTCACCATTTAGTTCGGCTTTTAATGAAGAACCGCGTATGAATACTTTTTCGGTTTGCAGCAGGATATCCAGATTAACTCCCGTATCAACCATAGCTATAGCGCCCAGACCGGTTTTACCATTGGTCAATAAGGGCAGGTACTGGTTACGTTGTTCCTTAGTGCCCGCTACCATCAGGGGGCTGACAGCATGAAGGTTGGCAGCTACTGCAATGGCTACACCTGCACAGCCAGCTGCTATTTCTTCCAATATCATGGCGGTAACCAGATTGCTTAATCCTCTTCCGCCATAGTCAGGCGAAATGTTGGGAGCCAGCAGATTGTGTTCAGCCAGTATATCCAGAGCTGAACTATCAAAAAAGTCATTTCCATGGGTATCATAGGTCATTGCCTGAGGAGCAATTCGCCGGGTAACCAAATCCCGGGTAAAAAATACCAACTCTTTATCTGCCGGCGAAATAGTATCTCGGAACATTTACTTCCCCCCTTACCCTTCCTGAAGTGTGCGGCGTGATTTCTGCCAGATAATGTAGTCCATTACTGATTTTCTCTGCTCACGGGGTAAGTCGTATAAGGCGTTGACTATCTGCAGCAGTTCTGGTTCATCTATGTTGGTATCCACTTGATTGAAATGTTTTATCGGTTCATTATGATTACTCTCTAAAAAATACTCAATGGGTTTGTTAAGTATTTCTGCAATGTTCTCCAACTGCGTGAGGTATATTCGGCGCTTGCCTTTCTCGTAGTTGGATAGTGTTGATTGGGCACAACCCAGCATACTAGCCAATTGCTCCTGACTTAACCCAGCATCCTCACGGGCTTGTTGAAGTTTACGTCCAATATCCTTGCTACCCATGATTTTCCCCTTTCCAGCTTCTCATGGCCTTAATAGTCTTGCTACTGCACGGTTTTGGCTCATGCCATTAATAACCGTTTCTACAAATTGACCGCACAGGTCATGGGGTGAGGAGAACTCAATTTCAATATAATTGTCACTAAAACCACTGCACTTTCCCGACTGGCATGTTTCTACTAAGACGGTCAACGACTTACCAATCATGCTGTTTAAAAATGCTTCGTGTTTCCTTCTAGCCAAATCAAGCAGAATGCTGCTTCGCTGGTTTTTTACCCGCTCATCCACCTGATCTGGAAACGAAGCTGCCGGTGTTCCCGGCCGGGGTGAATACTTGAAAACATGCAGATCTAACAATGGCAAGCTCTGCAGCAGCTGTAAAGTTGCATCAAAGTCCTCTTCGGTTTCCCCTGGAAATCCTACCATAACATCAGCTGCCAGTCCAATATCCGGAACCAGTTCTGCCGTTTCCAATACCCGGCGGCGGTACTCCTCCCGGTCATAGCGACGTCCCATCCGTTTTAAAACAGTATCACTTCCACTTTGCAGAGGAATATGCAGGTGCCGGCACAAGCGGGGCTCGTCCCTCATTAATTCTATAAGTCCATTACTGATTTCCCCCAGTTCAATAGAACTCAAGCGAATCCGGTATTTCCCTTTTACCGACTCTAGGATTTTCTCCACTAGCCTATCCAGGCTCCAACCTGGCAGGGATTTGCCGTACTGGCCGGCATGAATACCTGTTAATACGATTTCCCGGTAACCCATCTCTATCAACTGTTTAAATTCCCGAACTACCAGATCGGGGTCTTTACTGCGCACCGGACCGCGCGTATAAGGGACAATACAATAAGTACAGAAACTCTGGCAGCCATCCTGAATTTTGACAAAGGCTCGGGTTCGCTCATGATGACGGTGATAATACACCGGCTCCAGTGGATCTTGACTGCTAATCGGTTCCCGGATCAATCCGCCGGCCGCCCTGGACTCGTCCTGTGAGTCTATAATTTGAGCTATCCGGTGTTTGTCCCGATTACCGACTACCCAATTAACCCCTTTCATGCCAGCTATTTTTTCTGGTTCCAGCTCGGCCATACATCCGGTTACCACCACTGTGGCTTCCGGATTGGTTCTTAAGGCCCGCCTGATAACTGCTCGCGATTTGCGATCACTCACATGAGTGACAGTACAGGTATTAATTATATATAAATCAGCCGGCTGCGAAAAATCAACCACCTGGTAGCCCTTTTGAATTAAGTCGTCTTTGATCTGTTCAGTTTCTACCTGGTTTACCTTGCATCCCAGAGTATGAAAGGCTACCGTTTTCATATGTACCTCCACATTTCCAAAACCAGAGTTTAACCTAGGTCTCCCAATTCATAAAGAATAATGCCAGCTGCTAATAGTCCAGCGGTTTCCGTCCTTAGGATTCGAGGTCCCAAGCCTACCAGCAAAGCACCCATTTCCTGGGCCAATGCTGCTTCCGCTTTGGAAAATCCACCTTCCGGGCCAACCATAAGGTACCAGGGTTGTATCTGCTTGGGGAGCAGATCATTCTGCAATACCTTCCTCAAAGTACATTCCTGTTCAGCTTCATATAGCATTAGAATGGGCTGATCGGAATGCTGCTCCAGAAATGACTCCATGCTGGTCAGAGGAAAGACTGGAGGAACATGATTGCGGCGGCATTGTTTGCAAGCCTGCCGGGAAATCGCCTGCCAGCGTTCCTGCCTCTGCTGGCGCTTGGAACCTTCCAACTGGACTACGGTATGTTCAGTCAGGATGGGATGAATACTGTCTATCCCTATCTCTACTGCCTTTTGGATGATAGTATCCATTTTTTCGCCTTTAGCTATTCCCTGCACTAATACCAATTTGAATGGTGATTCCCGGTCCTGGAATTCCCGGTTCAGTATTTGACCTGCCAGGGTTCCCGAAGATTCGCGCCCCAGCAGCTGCACCTGGTATTCCCAGCCACTTCCGTCAAATACCACAACAGTTTCTCCTGGGCGCAACCGCAACACCCGTTCGATATGACGGGATTCGGCTGGGGAAAAATACACTTGCTGGTCAATAATATCTTCAGGATCTACAAAAAAGCGGTGCAAAGATGCCACCCCTTTCGCACCACTTGCCATGCTATGTTTTACGGGCAGCTACTCCTACCCAATCCACATCGGTGAGCAACTGTTCTATTTCAAAGCCATGGTTGTCCAACTGCTTCTTGACTCCTGGCCAGCGGCTATCCACAATTCCTGACCCAAAAAACCAACCTCCCGGGGGAAGAACCTGAGCGGCAACAGGAATTAAATGGGCCACTACTTCTGCAGTTATGTTGGCTAAAATAACCTGAGGTGAAAAATTGCTTAAGGCGGCGAGAATATCTCCTGCTTCCACTTCGATAATGTCCTCCAGGCCGTTAAGCTTAATATTTTCCCGGGCAATGCGAACTGCCAGTTCGTCGATATCCATAGCCTGTACTTTAGCCGCTCCCAGCTTGGCGGCAGCAATAGAAAGAATGCCCGAGCCGCATCCTGCATCCACTACCGCTTCTCCGCCTTTGATGTACTGTTCAATAAAGATCAGACAAAACCGGGTAGAAGCGTGGATACCCGTACCGAAAGCCATCCCGGGATCAATGTTAATCACTACTTCACCGGCAGATGGCTGGTAGGACTCCCAGGACGGTTTTATTACCAGACGCTGGCCTACTTTAAAGGTATGATAGTATTTCTTCCAGGACTGTTCCCAGTCTTCATCATTAACCTCGTTAACATACACCTTACACTGGGAGTTGAATTGTCTCTCCACCTCTTTGAGACGGTCATCCAACTCTTCCATAACCTGTCTTTCATCCGGAAAATAAGCCTTTATCACTATAAAATCATGGCCCAGCACATCGCAGGATATACTTTCCGGATTCCAGTGATCCCGGCTTACATACTGCCGGGCAGCCTGAGGGTCTTCTATTACCACACCACCAGACCCTAGCTGATGAAAAATGCCGGCCACCGGTTCCAAACAAATACCGGTGGTGAGAACCGCGATCTCCTTCCACTTCATACTGCTACACCTTTCTAGCCCATAGCGTCCCTGAATTTCTCGAATATACCTTTCTTACCTGGTTTATCATCTTCTTCATGGAAGCTGATGAGCAATTCTTTCTGACGTTTGCTCAGTTTTTTAGGTATGCTTACTTGTATAACCACTTTCAAATCGCCCTGACGTTGGCTGTGCAGACTAGGTGCTCCTTTGCCGCGTACGGTCAACACATCACCGGGCTGAGTACCCTCAGGAATATGCAGCTCGTGGCTGGCTCCTCCGGGCAGTTCTATTTCAACAGTATCTCCTAAAGCGGCCTGCACGAAATCAATGGTCAGCTGAGTTATCAAAGTAGTGCCATCCCGTTCAAACCGTGGGTGTTCACGTACGATCAGAGTAATATACAGATCACCTGGCGGTCCCCCTCTTAAGCCTTGTTCTCCTTCACCTTGCAGGCGAATACGTGATCCGGTATCAACTCCCGCCGGTATTCTAACATTAATGGTGCGGGCCTTTTTCACATGTCCAGTACCCCGGCACTTGCTGCAGGGCTTCTCAATCACCTTACCTTCTCCATTGCAGCGACTGCAGGTACGTACCGTTTCAAACCGGCCAAAAGGAGTGGATTGAGCACTGCGAACCTGACCGCTGCCTTTACATGTAGGACATGTGTTCACTGCAGAACCTGGCTGAGCTCCGGTACCTTTGCAGTGGTCACACTTTTCCACCCGGGATATCTGGATATCCTTCTCCACCCCAAATAGAGCTTCTTCAAAAGTAATTTCCATACGGATTTCCCGATCTGCACCACGCTGAGGTCTATTACTACGCTGACGAGCCCGGCTGGATCCGGTGCCAAAAATCATATCAAATAAATCGCCAAATCCACCGCCCAGATCGTCGAAATCGAATCCGCCGAATCCACCTCCGAAACCACCTCCGAAGCCACCCGCACCACGGGTTGGATCAAAGGCATCATGGCCAAAGCGGTCGTAGGCAGCCCGTTTCTGAGGATCGCTGAGTATTTCATAAGCTTCGGAAATTTCTTTGAACTTTTCACTGGCATCAGGGTCTTCGCGATTTACGTCGGGGTGGTATTTGCGCGCCAGCTGACGGTAAGCCTTTTTAATTTCGTCAGCACTGGCTTGCCGTGAAACACCTAATACCTCGTAGAGATCGCGTTTAGACATACTATTCCACCTTCCTGATTAGACAGGGTAAACCCGGAAACCGAGGCTTCCGGGTTCTATGCACCCTTCCAGTTCATTATATTGCATTTTGACCCTTCGGGCGCGTTTTTTAATCATCCTTTTAATCATCCTCAGGAACACTATAGTCGGCATCAACTACGTCATCGGCGGCATCTTGAGGGTTGGCCTGCTCATACATTTTAGCTGATACCGCATAGATGGCTTCGGTTAAAGCTTGGGTCTTAGCAGAAATCAGATCAACGTCCTCTCCTTTCAGGGCTTCTTCCAAATCCTGCTTGGCCTGTTCGATTTTCTGTTTCTCATCTTCGTTGATCTTGTCGGCAAAGTCCTTTAGAGTTTTGTCCGCCTGGTAAACCATGCTGTCGGCAGTATTGCGAGCCTCAATTATCTTAAGTCGTTTTTCATCCTCTTCTGCATACTTCTCAGCGTCACGAACCATGCGCTCAATTTCTTCATCGCTCAAACCTGATGAAGAAGTAATGGTGATGGTCTGTTCTTTATTGGTAGCCAAATCTTTAGCAGAAACATGCACTATACCGTTTACGTCGATATCAAACTTAACCTCGATCTGCGGTACCCCACGAGGCGCAGGAGGAATACCGGTCAGCTGGAAACGTCCCAGAGTTACGTTGTCGCTGGCCATTTTGCGTTCTCCCTGCAGAACATGTACATCCACGGACGTCTGGTTATCAGCTGCGGTGGTGAAAATCTGACTCTTGGAAGTGGGAATAGTGGTATTACGCTCAATTATGCGAGTAAACACGCCTCCCAAAGTCTCAATTCCCAAAG
This sequence comes from Bacillota bacterium, assembly GCA_029550685.1. Taxonomy (GTDB): domain Bacteria; phylum Bacillota; class Syntrophomonadia; order Syntrophomonadales; family Syntrophomonadaceae; genus DTU018. The sequence goes on along the minus strand of JAKPGY010000115.1, from coordinate 14,263 downwards.
ACAGGGGGGTTACGTCCAGTAATACCACATCGGTGACATCTCCGGCCAAAACACCAGCTTGGATGGCCGCCCCTATGGCCACTACTTCGTCAGGATTTATACCTTTAAAAGGCTCTTTGCCCAAGTATTCCTTTATTGCATCCTGAACCGCTGGAATACGAGTAGAACCTCCCACCAGAATAACCTTATCGATATCCGATGGCTTCAAGCCCGCATCTTTTAAAGCCTGCCGGGTGGGTCCCATAGTCTTTTCTACCAGGTCAGCGGTCATTTCGTTAAACTTGGCCCGGGTTAAGGTGCGCTCCAAATGCAGCGGGCCTTCCTGGGTAGCAGTAATATAGGGAATATTTATATCAGTAGTCAGCACTCCGGATAGTTCATGTTTGGCTTTCTCAGCAGCCTCTTTGAGTCTATGCATGGCCATTTTATCATTTCTCAGGTCAATACCATTATCCTTTTTAAACTCTTCTACCAGCCAGTTAATAATGCGTTCATCGAAGTCATCACCGCCTAAGCGGTTATTACCACTTGTAGCTTTAACTTCAAATACTCCATCACCTAATTCCAGAATGGAAACATCAAAGGTTCCGCCGCCTAGGTCAAATACCAGGATGGTCTGACTTTCATCCTTGTCAAGTCCATAAGCCAGAGCAGCTGCGGTTGGTTCGTTTATAATACGCAGCACTTCCAAACCCGCAATTTTGCCGGCATCTTTGGTTGCCTGCCGCTGGGAATCAGTGAAGTAGGCAGGCACGGTTATCACCGCCTGGGTTACGGGCTGACCTAAATAAGCCTCGGCATCGGTTTTAAGTTTCTGAAGAATCATAGCCGATATTTCCTGGGGTGTATATTTTTTCCCATCTATATCCACTTTATAGTCGGTACCCATATGTCTTTTTATAGATAACACCGTACGTTCTGGATTGGTAATGGCCTGCCGCTTAGCTATTCTTCCTACCAACCTTTCTCCGGATTTAGAGAAGCCTACTGCTGAGGGAGTGATCCGTTCTCCTTCAGCGTTGGCGATAACCACTGTATCTTTGCCTTCCATCACCGCAATACATGAGTTGGTTGTTCCCAAGTCTATGCCGACAACTTTACCCATATTTCAACACCTCCATGTTTATGCCAATGAAAAATGTAAATGTATATAATTTTAATTGCTGACTTTGACCAGACTGGGGCGAATTACTTTTCCATGCAGTATATATCCTTTCTGTAATTCCTCAATAACGGTGTTTTCCGGATGCTCTGTACTTGATTCAACCATTAAAGGCTGGTGAAACTGAGGGTCAAAAGGTTTACCTAGTGCTTCAATAACTTGTACTCCTTCACCCTCGATAATATCCTGCATACGTTTGCCAATCATTTGCAGTCCTCTATACAGGGCATCATAATCCCGGCTGGATTCGGACATGGTCAGAGCTCTTTCCAAGTCATCCATTACCGGCAAAAGTTTTTGGATAATTGGTACAGAAGCAAACTTTAGATATTCCTCCTTTTCTCGCAGAGCGCGTTTGCGAACATTATCCACTTCTGCCAAAGAGCGCAGGTACTGGTCATAATAGGCAGCAACTTGCTCTTTTAAGCGATTAATCTCCTCCTGCAACGCATTTTCATCAGGGGTAACTTCTTCTGCTGCATTCTCAGGTTCCCTGGGCTGGTTGGCTTCATTGGTATCAGCTGCGGTCCCTTCCGATTCAGCCTCAGGCACGGCTACATACTCTTTTTCTTCCACTGTTTTCACCTCTATTCAACCATCGGAGGATGGTCGGTAGTTTCATCTTTCATTTTAATCACGGTTTCAATGCGTAAAATGGCAGCAGCTACCTCTCCGGCAGCTTCAATGGCATGGCACTTTACCAGAGCCGGATCAAGCACTTTTACTTCCACCATATCTACGGGCTGACCAGTATTTACATCAAATGATATGCTGTTAACTCTATGTTTACGCTGCATAGCTGTGATATCCCCCAACTTCTCCAAGGGATTAAAACCAGCATTGGCAGCCATGCATAAAAAGGTCCTGGTTAAAGCTTCTTTTACACACAGAATGCCATAGGATATCAGGCCTTCCTGCTGACGGGCCAGATCTTCCAAGCGAGATGACAGCCATACTTCCAGGGCACCGCCTCCAGGAACCACTCCTCCCTTTAAAGCTGCCTGCACTGCGGCGGCTGCATCCCGGGCCATACGTTCCCGTTCATCAACTACTTCGGTAGTTGCGGCTCCTACCAAAACCGTAACCTGGCTTTCCCCTTTACCATTGAGAACCATGGTCCCTTCCAGTTTTTCATCTACAATTACCTTCTCCGCCCTTCCCAAATAGGCTCTCAGACTGACGGGATCACGGTTCAAGGCGGTGCGTTTAACTTTACGAGCCCCGGTGTGTCGGCATAAGCGTTCCAATTCCCGGGATGATACTCTCTGCAGTACCATTATATTAGCATCAGTCAATATTTCTTCAGCAATATCATCAATACTGCGATCAACTAAGACCATATTTACTCCCATTTGGCCCAGGCGCGCCAGATTATTTTTATAGTCTTCCCGGGACTGGCGATAATATTGAAAACCGGCTTCGGTCTTCAAGGCCTCTACGTTAATCTCCTCCGGCGCCAGGGCATCATCAATGACCAGGATAATGGCATCCTGTAGCTGGCGGGGCATTTCCCGGTTAACAGGCTGTTTATTTATGACAACCCCCCGGAATACTTTGTTGTCAGCTGCTTCCCTGGCATAAACAGCATCGGCATATTTATACTCTGGATTCAGCAGCATATCTTTTCCCAGTATTTTAGCTCCTTCAATAATTTGCCCAGCCAGTTCCTGCTCCCCGCGCCCGGCTATCTTGGCAATAGCAGCCAGTTCAGGATCATCCAAATCAGTGATGGGGCGAGAAATCTCGTCTATCCACAGGGAACATGCCTCCACCCCCAGCCGGATTCCTTCCACTATTCTAGTTACCGGAACTCCCTTTAATACCTGAGCACAGCCTTCGGCAATCATGGCACCAGCCAGTATGGTAGTGGTGGTAGTTCCATCCCCTACTTCTTTTTGCTGGGAGCGAGCTGTATTAATTATCATTTGGGCCGCCGGGTGCCCTACTTCCATAAGATTTAAGATGGTTACCCCGTCATTGGTTATCACTACGCCACCAAAACGGTCTACCATCATTACATCCAAGCCTCGTGGTCCAAGAGTACCCTCCACAGCCTGGGAGATAACCCTGGCTGCATTGGCATTATTTAATAAAGTTTGAAATCTGTCTTCACCTTGTTGATTGGCCTTAACCGGCTTATCTGCCATACATTCCTCCGTACCGGTTTTAATCTGCTAGTAGAGCACTTCTTTGATAAGGTCGCGAACTGCTTCCACCGTGCCCGCTGCTCTCCAGTATTCCATCCGCACCGGCCCAATCACCCCGATTTTGCCCATTTCCCCGTAGGACTTATAGCCGGCTATAACCACACTCATATCCTTCATATCATCGGGATTTTCCCGGCCAATGCTTATATTTACATGTTCGCCAATATCCTGAGGCAAGCGGTTCTTAATGGCCCCTTCTTCTTCCAGCAAAGACAAAAAGCGGCGCAGTTTTTCCAGGTCTTTGAATTCCGGCTCATTGAGCATGTTCAGGACCCCGCTGACTACCACCCGCTCATCCCTGGAACTCTGCAGCAGCAGCTCCAGAGCATCCAGAGCACTGTCAATGACCTTTCGTCTCTGATATAGCTCCTCTCTTAAAGCTCTTAGGTCAGTACGCCTCAGTTCATCAAGACGGCGGCTGGCAAATACTTTATTAAATAAGCTTCCGATATTCTCCAGGTCCTCGTTGGTAACATTGGGAGGAATCTCTATTTTACGGTGCATGATTAATCCCAGATCAGTTACCAGGATTATCAGAGCCTGCCCAGGATTTAAAGGAAGAAGCTGTAAATAGCGAAATTGAGTGGTATTAACTGAAGGTACAACAATAAAAGAAGTATAGCGAGTTATTTGCGACAAAAACTGGGCAATATGAGCTATAACCTGGTCCAGATCGCGGACACTGCTGGTAATGGCTTTTCTTAATTCCTCAATCTGCTCCTCAGATAAGCTCTCATTCTCCATCATACAGTCCACATAGTAACGGAATCCCTGTTCTGATGGTATTCGCCCCGCCGAAGTGTGTGGCTGCTCCAGGTAGCCCATTTCCTCCAAATCAGCCATTTCGTTGCGAACCGTTGCCGCAGATATTTTCAGATCATGTTTGCGTACTACAGCCCTGGATCCAACCGGTTCAGCCGTTTCCACATAATCTTTGATTATAGATTGGAGTATTTGCCGTTTTCGCTCATCCAAAGTCATAACTGATCACCCCTGTTAGCACTCTTTGTCGTCGAGTGCTAACCATTTTATTAAAAAATATCACCTGCTATGAGCTTTGTCAAGGCATGGGATCACTGGATAAACCGGCCTAAGACCTGGTTTGATATGAAATAGGCAGATGGTGCCAGGCGCAAATAACCATCACTGATCATCATAAAGCCTCCTGTCACCAGTTCATGGATAACCCCAGAATATACCTGTTCCAGATCCACCCCAAAACGTTTATTAAAATCAGTCAGATTTATACCCCTGGTAGTGCGCAGACCCAGGACTACGGCATCTATCCAGCGCTGGTCCTCAGTCATTTTCTCCAGGATTTCACCTTGCCAAAAACCCAGCGGGTAACCGGCTCCGGCCTGCAGGTATCGGTCCAGCAGGTTGGTATTGCGGAAACGAACCCGGTTGATGAAAGAAACCGCCCCGGCTCCCAAACCTATATATTCCCGGCTGTCCCAATAGAGTAGATTGTGCTGGCATTCCCATCCTGGTACGGCAAAGTTAGAAATCTCATACTGCTGATAACCCTTCTGAGCCAGCAGTTCCTGACTGGTCCGGTAAAGCTGGTACTCCTGTTCATCTTCCAGCATATACAGCTGGCCTGCCTCAACTCGCCTGCCTAGTGGGGTATACGGTTCCAGCTGCAACAGGTATAAAGACAGGTGTTGGGGATCTAAAGCCATTGCCTGGCGCAGATTAAATACCCAGTCACTTATAGTTTGTCCGGGGATACCATAAATTAAATCCAAATTTATATTATGGAAGCCGGCTGCATAGGCATCCCGGACAGCTTTCTCACTGTCCTGGGCAGAATGTAATCTTCCCAGAAGGCGCAGTTCCCGGTCAACAAAACTCTGTACTCCCAGGGATAGACGATTGATCCCCGCCAGGCGGCAGCCGCGCAAATACTTAAAATCAATAGTGGCCGGATTTGCTTCCATGGTGATCTCCATATGGCTGTTCAACCCGAAGGCCTGATCCAACTTGGTCAGCAGCCTTTCGATCTGGGCAGGGGTAAGCAGGCTGGGGGTACCACCGCCAAAATAAACCGTATGGATAGGCTGACCATCATAAGAAGAGGCTCGCTGCTCAATCTCAGCAGCCAGCCCCCTGGTATACTTCTCCAGCCAGTCCGCAGCAGTCAGCGGTACCGAATAGAAGTCGCAATAGTTGCACTTGGCCTTACAAAAGGGAATATGAATGTATATCCCTCGATAATCCTGCTGGTTAATCATCGTCCACCTGTAAAACAGTCAGAAAAGCATCTTTGGGAACTTCCACCCGTCCAATCTGTTTCATTCGCTTTTTACCTTCCTTTTGCTTTTCCAACAGTTTTTTCTTCCGGGTAATGTCTCCCCCGTAGCACTTGGCCAGAACGTCCTTGCGCATCGCTTTAATGGTCTCCCGGGCGATAATTTTGGTTCCGATTCCAGCTTGGATAACTACCTCGTACATCTGCCGGGGTATTATGCGGCGCAGTTTTTCAGTAACATTACGAGCCCGGTAATAAGCTCTTTCCCTGTGGACTATCATGCTTAGGGCATCCACAACTTCTCCGTTCAGGAAGATATCCAGCTTGACCAGATCAGCCGGCTCATAACCGCTGAGTTCGTAATCTAGAGAGGCATACCCGCGGGTTCTTGATTTAAGAGCATCAAAAAAATCATAGAGAATCTCTGACAGCGGCAGCTTGTAAGTGATCATAACCCGCTGGGTACTTAGATATTCCATATTTACAAAACTGCCCCGTTTATCCTGGCACAACTCCATAACCGGTCCCACGTATTCATTGGGCACCATAATGGAGGCTTTGACAAAAGGTTCAAAAACCTGCTCAATTTTTTGCGGTGCTGGCCAGTAAGTAGGGTTGGATACATAGACTATGCTGCCATCGGTAAGCATAATCTGGTAAATTACACTGGGAGCAGTAGCCAGCAGGCTCAGGTCATATTCCCGCTCCAGGCGTTCCTTAATAATTTCCAGGTGCAGCAGCCCCAAAAAACCACAGCGAAAACCAAATCCCAAAGCCTCCGAAGTTTCCGGTTCATAGAGAAGAGAGGCATCGTTAAGCTTCAGCTTATCCAAGGCATCTCGCAGTTTTTCATAGTCATTGTTCTCCAAAGGATACAAGCCGCAGTATACCATAGGTTTAACTTCTCTATAGCCGGGCAGTGGTTCAGCAGCTGGCCGGTCAGCCAGGGTAATGGTATCTCCCACCTTGGTGTCGCTGACATTTTTAATACCAGCCGCCAGATAACCTACTTCACCAGCTTTTAATACTTCAACTTCCGTCATATAAGGTGACAAGACACCCAGTTCGGCAACCTCATATTCCTTACCCGAAGACATCATACGAATGATATCTCCCTTCTTTAGCTGACCCGATACCACACGGAAGTAGCAAATCGCACCTTTATAAGAATCAAAATAAGAGTCAAAAATCAGTGCCTGCAGCGGTCCCTGTTCATCGCCTTGGGGAGGAGGTATTAACTTGACAATGGCTTCCAATACTTCGTCAATACCCAGGCCCAGTTTAGCGGAAATAGCGACAATATCATTTTGATCCAGGCCCAGTACATCCTCCATCTCCTGTTTAACCTTTTCAGGGTCAGCGCCGGGAAGGTCTATTTTGTTTACCGCTCCTACGATCTCCAGGTTGAGATCCATAGCCATATATACATTAGCCAGGGTTTGAGCTTCAATACCCTGGGAAGCATCCACCACCAGCAATGCTCCTTCACAGCATGCCAAACTGCGGGATACTTCATAGGAAAAATCCACATGACCGGGAGTATCGATGAGATTCAATATATAATCCTTTCCATCGGCTGCCCGGTAGTTGAGTCTGACCGGTTGGAGCTTGATGGTAATGCCCTTTTCCCGTTCCAGATCCATTTTATCCAGGAACTGCTCCCGCATTTCCCGCTCACTTAGTGCACCGGTAAACTGCAGCAGGCGGTCTGCCAGAGTAGATTTGCCATGATCTATATGGGCGATAATACTGAAATTGCGAATGTTTTCTTGCAACTATGATTCCTCCAGGAGGTTTACTAACAAATTATGGACTAAATTATACCCAATTCCCGGCTGTGGTTCAATTGTTCACCGGCCTGCAGCTTTAAGCCCAGCGATTGCGAAGCAGGCGTATTATCACTTCCGTCTCCTCCAGTTTAAACCCCAATATAATTGGAGCATACACCAAAACCCCGGCAACAATCGCGGCCCCAATCATCAGCAGCTGCATACCCTTACCGGTAACAATTATAACTGATGACAAGCCGGCCATAACTCCCATAACCGCAAAAAACATAACAGCCCCGGCCCCCAAAGATATTATAAAACCCAGGGCAATCTTGCTGCCTCCTATGGGGCCTACTTTCCAGCGCAACGCGGCCAGCAGGATAAACAGGTCGATCCAACCAGCTATGGAGTAAGCCAGGGCTAGCCCCGGTGCTCCCCACCGGTAGCCTAATTGTACGGACAGCACCACATTAACCAATATGGCCAGCACTGCTGATATTACTGGAATGGTAGGGGCTTTCAAAGCGTAGAAGCCCCGTACCGCCACCTGCATACAGGCATAGGCTGCCAACCCCCATAGGTAGTAGTTGAGAGCCTGAGTGGTAGCTGTGACCATTTCTCCAGTAAATTCTCCCTGTTCAAACAAAAGACTCACCAAGGGCTGCCCTATGGCTAACAACCCCAGGGAAGCTGGCACCCCTAACAGCAGCGTAGCCCTTATACCCAGAGAGGTATAGCGCCGGAATCCTTCCATTTCTCCCCGGGCAATCAGGCTGGCCAAAGTGGGAAACAGCGCCGTTCCTATGGATACGGCAAAAATGCCCACCGGCAGGTTCATAATACGCTGGGCCAGGTTCAAAGAACTTAACACCCCGCTGCCCAGGTGGGAAGCAATATTCTGAGTTACAAAAAGGTTTAACTGAGCCACGCCCAGTCCGGCCATAACCGGTATCATTAACCCCACAATTTTGACAAAGCCGGGATGATCAATACAGAGAGTAAAGCGATAACGCACCCCGGTTCTTTTCAGGGCTGGAATCTGCACCGCCAAATTTAAAGCCGCTCCCAGGGCTACTCCATAAGCAAAAGCAGCGATACCCCATTGTTCATAACCAAGAAAGCCTACTATTATAATGACGGCATTATAAACCAGGCTGCCCAAAGCGGGAGAGGCAAAATGCTGGTAGCTGTTGAGAATTCCCATAGCCAATCCATTTAAAGCCATGAAAAAGGTTTGCACCAGCATTATGTGGGTCAGGCTGGCCGCCAGGGTGATATATTCCTCAGGCAGACCGGGAGTAAGCAGGATGATTAGAGGGCGGGTATAGAAATAGGCAACTGCTATCAAGACCAGCATGACCAGCAAAACCCAGCTGGTAAGAATACTAACGGCTTCCCAGCCTTCCTCCTCTTTCCTATTAGCGAGATAGGATGAGAATACAGGTATTAACGCTGAGCTTAAAGCACCGCCCACCAGCAGCATGTAGATCAAATCGGGAATGGAAAAAGCCGCCCGGTAGGCATCGGTAATGTAGTTTTGCCCAAACAGGGTGTACAGCGCTACTTCCCGGCCGTAGCCAAGTATCCGGGACAGAATAACGGTAATCATGAGCAGAAATGCTGCCCGGGCCATATGTTTGCCAGTATGCGCCACGTCGTCAACTCCCACCGTGAACTGCTTTCAGGTTGTTGTGAAAATAGACCTCTCTATGTCATCGCCCCCTTCGGGGACTTCTGATGTTCACGGACGCTCACTCTTAATATTGCGAGGCTGCGAAGCGACGTGGCGATCTCTTTTCTGTATCACCTATAATCCTCTTTTGAGATTGCTTTGCTGCCCTCGCTATTATCACCTTTGGTCCAGACCATGATGAACGAAAACATCGCGGTAAGGCTTAAGCAGGCGTATTAGCCGGGCGAGTGACTACGACGAGCTGTTGCAACCCACGGCGAAATTGAGGGCTGCGAAGCGGAGCGAGAAACAGGACGTTTCGAGCAGCGAGGACTGAGTGCTGGATGCCGAATCCAAGCGGTCCGCTTCGCACCGAAGTAAGCCGATGTGTTGCAAGTGAGGAGTCTTGGAGCGAGCCGGCTAATACCCCTGCATCCCGGCTAGCACTCCTACCATGTCGTGGTTAGCGTGGATCGGCATAGAGATCGCCACGTCGCTTCGCTCCTCGCGATGACAGGTTTATGTTTCTTTCATCGTGTCCTGCACCACTGGTACAATTGTATCAGGTGAGAAATAAAACTTTGAATATGCTCCATATTCTCTCCAAATGGTTTACGGTTTTTTCATAGGCAGTTTTGACAACTGCTTCCGCCCGCTGCAGCTTGTCCCCGGCTACTGTATATTGCTGCCCGGCTACATGAAATTCCACCTTGGATTCATCGGCCTGCAGCCCAATAACGGGAGGCCGCTGGCTGGCCGTCAACTGGTTGATAGCTTCATTGCTTATGTTAAGGCCGCAGATAGTCAGAGTAAGGATTAACCCAATTAATAATACCTGCCCAAATCTACTCATTTTTTTCCTCCGCCAAAACTCTTATGAGTATATCAGAAAATAGCTGAGCCGCATACTGGGCTTGATCGAAACGATTCAAATCACTTCCTATTTCTATTAGCAAAGCCCGCTGGTGATACTCCTGATTATAGGTTCCTGCTTTGATGCGCACTCCTTTAATAAGCCCCGGATACAACTGCTCACCGTATTCAGCTATGCGATTGGCAAACTCCAAATTCTTTTCCCAATCTGGATGAGGTTTGCGCTCATCTGTTCCAACTACAATCAGAATACGAGCACTGAGCTTACCATCTATTTTAACCGTCTCGGCTTCCTCCATACCCGGAATATGGTCCCGGTGAACATCAAACAGGGCCACCAGTTGCTCCTGCTCTTTTACTATGCGCTTGACCGTTGACCGGGAATTGGTATAGCTTTTATCATATTCAGGAAAGTCGTGAATTTCATCGTAGAATATGGCATTAACTCCTTGCTGGCGAAGACTTGCCGCCACCTGTTCAGCTACTTTGGTTATCAGCCCCGCTTTACCGTCCAGGCGTGCTTTGCCGCTATCGGGAGTGTAGGTCTCCGCTGAATGAGTGCAATACAGAGCTACCTTACAGTCCCTTAACCGTAAAATATCTTGGGCGGACAGAGGGTTAGGTTCATCCCCCTGCACAATGGCCGGCAGTTCGTAGGTTCCGGGCAGGGCATCCGTCTCTTCCGGGCCGGCATCGTCCCAGTCGGCGCTGGCCAGAACCTGTATGTTGCTGGCCATCATATCCCGGGGCAGTTTTTTGCTGAAATAGGAGTTATCTGTCCAAGGCCAGAGGTCCGGTCCCGCTAGCATAACATTAACATTACGCACCAAGGCTGCAGCTTGATTTTCCTTTAGATTGACCTGCATTCCCTGCATAACTGCAGGAACACGGCTTACCAGGGAATGGTTCTGCCAGATAATTTTATTTATATCCAGAGTGACCCCAGCCAGCAATGTAATAAAAAACAACTGAACCATTACCATGCTTTTTAGAAATACCAGAACACTGTTGCGCCCCACTAGTCCACCTCTTTCCCGTAACGGTCTCTTAAAATTTATGGTGGACAGGCGGTGGTTAGAACGACTTTAAGAGCAAATTTATTCCGCTAGCAATTCTTGCTTTTTGATGAGGGTAATGCTATAGTATTCCTGTTAGGCAAACTTTAAAGGAGGTGAACATGTGGCAAAAAGCAAGACTCCGGCTAAACGGGCTCGTATTGCCGAAGCAAACCGCCTGCGCAATAAGGCCTATAAAAGCCGGCTGAAGACTGCTATTAAGAAATACGAGGCTTCCCTGGCCAGCAATGATATTGAATCCGCCCGGGCTAGACTGGTGGAAGCAACCTCCTTAATCGATAGAAGCGTTTCAAAAGGAATTCTTCATAAGAATAATGCAGCTCGCAAAAAATCAGCCCTGGCTATTAAGTTTAATAAGCTGACTCAATCATCGAACTAAAACCTGTCACCCGGCAGGTTTTTTTATACGCAAGAAGGGACGGTTCTGTCTGTCATGTTCATCTAATTGGTTTCACCATTTAATCTGCTTCTGACATGACAGAAAGAACCGTCTTTTTAGCTGGCACTCAATTAAGTTTCACAGCAGCCGACCAGCAGCATTTCCATGAGCAGGTCCGCATCTTGGCTGGTGCTTTTGATGCCTACATCCGTTTCCAGCAGCAGAGCAAAAACCTTTTCCAACGCCTCCCAGGAATAATTGCGGGTAACCTCCATCATTTTACGCACCGTATAATCCTTTTGCCCGGTGGTTTGGACAATTTCTGCCCGGTTAAGCCCTTTTTCCTGATGGTACTTAACCAAGGCCAAGGTTTGAAACTGGCGATTGATCATAGCCAGCATAGGAATATTATCTTCACCCTGAGCCCGCAGGCGATGATAGGCATGGAGAGCCTTCTGGGGATTACGAGCCGTAAGCCCATCTATTAACCCGAATATTTTTATTTCCTCCCGGGTTTCCATCTGGCCTTCCAAACAGCTGGCAGGAATAATACCAGTGGGCACCATCAGGCATAGTTTATCAATCAAGTTTTTCAGGTAATACATATCCTGACCGCTGCGCACCAGACTATTTATTAATTTACGCTCAGCTTGGCGTTCTTGCTTGGCAAACTGCTGCTCAACCCATTTAGCAAGTTCGGCTTCCCCTAAACGAGGACATGGTATTACCTTTCCTTTCTTTTCCACCAGCTTTACTAAAGGGTTGGTGGCATTGCGTTCACTGGAAGTCAAAATCAGGATTTGTCCAGCCGGCATTTCTTGCATATAGTTTTCCAGAATATCCTGAAAGCCACGTATCCGGCTGGTCTGCCGGCCGGTTTTGCCTAAAAAAGCAGGATCTTTTATTACCACTACCCTTTGCAGGGCAAAAAGCGGGCTAAATTCCAGGCTTTCCATTAGCTGCTGCGGGCTTAACTCGGTGCTGTCAATATATACAACTTCCGGCTCCTGTCCCCATTCAGCCTGCCAGCGCTTGACGATATTATTGATTTCCTCATCGATACGGTAAGCCTCTTCTCCCCACAGGTAATAAAGTCCAGGCTCAGCCATAGGTGTGTCCCCCTGCATTGCTAATCTTCTTAACCTGATATCATTTTACCACAACACCTCGATAACTAAGGCACCGCCTTCTTTAGCCTGTTGAAATATACCAAATATGCTATAATCGTTTAGGATGGCATAAACTAAAAAGGCCATATTTGAGGGTGTAAGTCAGATATTATGCCGGGGGGATAAATATGGAAAAAACATTTGATGTAATCATTGTCGGTGCAGGCCCAGCGGGTATTTTTGCTGCCATGGAGATATGCCGCAGCACTAATATAAAAGTTCTGCTGTTGGAAAAAGGCAAAGCCGTTCAGAACCGCTGCTGCCCTATCGGGGAAGATGCTCCCTCCTGTATTAATTGTAAACCCTGTTCAATAATGAGCGGCTGGGGTGGTGCCGGAGCTTTTTCCGACGGAAAGCTAACCTTGACCACTGAGTTCGGCGGCTGGTTACACAACTACATGAGCAAGGATAATTTGGAACAGCTGATCACTTATGTAGACAATATATATGTAGAATTCGGCGCACCGGATAGGGTTTTTGGTCAGGACAATGAAATAGTGCAGGATTTGCAGCACCGGGTAGCCCGGGCTGGACTAAGACTCATTCCTGCCCGGATTCGCCATATGGGTACTGAAAACACCCTCCAGGTGCTGAGTAATATGTATAAACACTTGGAATCGCAGGTTACCATTAAGACTGGCGAAACCGTTCAGGATATCCTGGCAGAAAATAACCAGATTAAAGGCGTGATTACTAATAAAGACACCTATTATGCCCCTAACATAATTCTGGCTCCCGGACGGGATGGAGCCCATTGGTTTACCGAGCAAGCAGTTCGCTTAGGGTTAACACTCCATAATAACCAGGTGGACCTGGGGGTAAGAGTAGAAGTACCTGCGGTTACCATGCAGGAATTTACCGATAATATCTGGGAACCAAAAATTGTCTATAACACCCGGCAGTTTGATGATATAGTACGTACTTTCTGCGTAAATCCTAATGGACATGTGGTCATGGAGAATACCAACGGAATTGTCACCGTTAACGGTCATGCTTTCGCTGAAGCCCACAGCAGCAATAACACCAATTTTGCTTTACTGGTCAGCCAGGAGTTTACTGAGCCCTTTGATCAGCCCATTATCTACGGACGCTGTATTGCCAGCCTGGCCAACATGCTCAGCGGCAGTATAATTGTACAGCGCTTCGGAGACCTTAAAAGAGGGCGCCGTTCCACCCAGAGCCGCATTGAACGAGGCCTGGTAGAACCCACCCTTAAAGGTGCTGTACCTGGCGATCTGTCCCTGGTACTACCTCATCGCTACCTGGTAGGTATCTGCGAATGTCTGGAAGCACTGGATCAAGCTATGCCAGGAGTGGCTTCCGACCATACTCTCCTGTATGGTATCGAAGCCAAATTCTATTCCGCTCGCCCCCGCTTGACCAACGGCCTTAAAACCGATATTGATGGTCTCTGGGCAGTGGGCGATGGTGCCGGAGTGACCCGCGGCCTCATCCAGGCCAGCGTCTCCGGAGTAGTAGCCGCCCGGGATTTGCTCAGCAATTAAATACTAACTATACTCATGCCAAGCATCAAAAAGGGGGAAGAGTTTTCTCTTCCCCCTTACAGACTGTCGAAGAAGTCCATTTAAAGAGATCGCCACGTCGCTATGCTCCTCGCAACATTAGCCGTGAACGATAGTGAACATCGGTAGTGCCGGAACGGCCGATGACAGAACCGGAAGCCATCGTTTGGGTCATTGCGAGC
>JAKPGY010000114.1 GCA_029550685.1 Bacillota bacterium | reverse complement strand
CCTTGGTGCTTCTTTGACCCAGCAGCACATTAAACAAGGACGTCTTTTCCTTTCTTTGAAATAATCTATGGTCATTATATCCAGCAATTCTTGGACAGGCAATTTTGTCAGCTTTTGGTCAGGTTAGAGTGGCAGTAACATCCAGCGTTCAATTTCACTCTTCCTTTCATCTAAATAATCACCTTAAACTTATTCGATTTCCCGGAGCATTTTTTCTATAGCATTAATACGATCTTTCATTTCTGATATATCTTGGGTAAGCTGCTGATGATTTTCTGTCATCTGTTTCTGAAAGGAAATCGCTTCATCTGCAAGCTTCCGATAAGCTTCATCTCTGGTGATCTGAGCTTTGCTAGCAGCCTTGGCTCTGGAGGTTTTGAACAATTGGGAAACCACCACCACGATTATTATGGTTAAGAGAGTTAATATGAATAACACAAATCCCATTCCGCCTATACCAAAAATAATATCTCCGTTCATTATTTAATAATCCTCCTCTTCACTGGCTTTTTGAGATCTAGAGTTGCCAGATTTTTTAATTGTTAAAGTTTTTACCGATTCAGCAATGAGTTCGGGAGTCAGTTTTAATTCAAAAGGTACTAATTCAAAATAGTTCATGGCTTTGCCATCTTCGGAAAGTTCTATTTTGCTGGTTACCAATCCAGCGGTTTCTAATCGCTTTAAATGCATATACAGCAAAGGTCTGCTGATCATAACCTCTCGTGCCAGTTGGCTCACATGAATGCGCCTGTCTCTTAGTAAAGCGATAATTTTTAACCGGTATGGGTTTGATAATGCTTCAAGAATGGTTATCAATTCGTCTCCTGTGGGTATTACAGGCAACAGTTTATCATCATCTATTTTCGCTTCCTCCTTTCTGTAGCAGTTATGGAACCAAGGAATGTACAATTACATGCTTAAAACAGTCCAACCACCAAGTGTTCTGATATTACTAACACCTGTAATAAAAATATTACAGGTGATAAATAATGTCAAGTTTAAGCTGTTCATCTATTCTTTAATTTTGAAAATACCTCGGGGGACACGACGAAAACCCAGCCTTGTTGCTTGCTATGATTTTAATAAAGATAATAGAGTCGCTTGCCTGTTATCCCCTGCCCTCTCCGGGTCAAGTTATAAATTTCCACAAAGTTTACAATGCACTGGTTTAAAAGAACGATTGTTCTGATGATGCAAATAAATGATAATGGTAGTTTGGGATTAAGAAGTTCCCTTCAAGTCCCAATTAACCAATGATATAGGCACTGCTATACTTGTTATTTCAGGCCAAATCTGATACTATTTCCACAGCGGAATAAAAACAAACGATATATTGAATATTGTGACGAAATACCTATAAAAACAGGAGAGGATTAGATTGACAAAATCATCGTATATAGAATTATCAAATGTAATGGATGCGATGATTGAGAATCCCCATATGTTTTTTGTGGTGGTTAATGCTGAGGGTAAGCTTATTAGTATCAGCCAGACCCTGCTAGATCTTTTGGGAATGAGCCGAGAAGAAGCTCTGGGAAAGTACATTCTGGATGTTATCCCGGATGGTAAGTTGCCTGAGGTATTAAAAACTGGGCGAATTCATGATGCTGATGTGTTATGGGTAAACGGACACAAAACCATTGTAACCAGAGTGCCCATTGTTAAAAACGGTGAAATTGTGGGGGCTGTGTGTAGCAGTTTGTTTATGGATATCTCCACTGCCCAGGATCTATTGGATAGATTTAATATGCCGGTACAGGAACCAGATCTCGATCTGGTAATAAATGAATTGGTTGCCAATCCTTCCATTGGCTATATCATAGTCGACTCTAACGCCAACATTACTCACATCAACCAGACTTACCTTAATGCACTCGGGAAAAAAAGAAAAGAAGTTATTGGCCGTCCGATAACTGAAATAACTCCTGGTTCTAGATTGCCTGAAATTCTGGCAACAGGCAAAATTGATACCGTAGATGTCTGGACGGTTAACAATCATAGTATGTTAGTCAATCGTTTGCCTATAAAGAGTAACGGCAAAATTGTGGGTGCCATAGCCCACACGCTGGTGCTGGACACTTCGGTTCATAAATTTCTCATGGATAAACTGCAGGAAACTGATGGGGGGATTTTCGAAGGGTTAATTGAAAATCCTCATACTGGATACGTGACTGTAGACAAGCACGGAATCATTACTTTAATAAATAAAACTATGTTAGATGCTTTGAACTTGGAAGAGTCTGAAGCTGTCGGCAAGTATATATTGGATGTAATTCCGAATTCAAAACTCCCTGAAATTTTAGCTACCGGCAGAACTGACCGGACTGATGTATTTACGCTGAGTCCAGGCCGGGATATACTGGTAGATCGTATGCCAATTAAAAAAGACGGAGAAATAATCGGTGCTATAGCCCATAGTGTGATTATGGACATGTCGGAAGTTAAACACTTGATTCAGAAGTTACAGGACACTCAGCAGGAACTTAATTTTTATAAAGATGCGGTCTGTTCCATTTATAGAGCCAAATGGCGTTTCGAGAACCTAATCGGCCAGAACTATGAATTCACCAATATTATTACCATGGCTAAGCAATTTTCACGAACATCCTCTACCCTGTTGATTACAGGTGAGAGTGGTACTGGAAAAGAACTGTTTGCCCAAGCCATTCACAATGCCAGTCCACGAAGCAATGGCCCTTTTATTCGCATAAACTGTGCGGCACTGCCGGAAAACTTGCTGGAATCAGAACTGTTTGGATATGCTGACGGAGCCTTTACTGGCGCTAAGAAAGGCGGGAAACCGGGTAAATTCGAGTTAGCTAACGGAGGTACCATATTTCTGGACGAAATAGGTGATATGCCCATGAGCATGCAGACCAAGTTGTTAACCGTTTTACAGGAAAAAGTAATTGAACGGGTTGGAGGTACCACTCCGATTCAAATTAATGTCCGAGTAATAGCGGCCACCAATCGGGATCTGGAAGAAATGGTAAGAAATCATGAATTCCGTGACGACCTTTACTATCGATTGAATGTGGTCCAATTAAAACTGCCTCCCTTAAGAAAGCGCATGGATGATCTGCCTATGCTTACCGAAGATCTAATTAAAAGGTTAAATGTTAAGTTGGAAACATCGGTGGAAAGAATATCGGATCAAGCCATGCAGCTATTGCTAAATTATCATTGGCCTGGCAATATCCGAGAATTGGAGAATCTTCTTGAAAGGGCCATTAATCTTGCTCATATGAATAACCGGAATATAATAGAACCCGTTGATTTCCCGTCACTTTATGACTGTGCCGGTGAACAGATTTTCCTGGCATCAGATGCCTCTCAAACTCTTCCAGAAAGATTAGATGACTTGGAAAAACAACTCATAATGCAAGCACTGGATAAGACTAATGGCAATAAAACTCAGGCGGCTAACCTGCTGGGTATACACACTTCTGCACTATACCGGAAATTAAAAAAATACAACCTAGATTGAATCAACAGCAATTACCACCTGTGGTGCAGACCACGACGTACGAAAAGCCATCTTTCATGTCATTGGCCGTTCCGGCACTTCTGATGCTCCCTTCGGTTGCTATTAATGGTGCGAGCCCCAAAGGGGCGTGGCAATCTCATTCAACTTGCCCGTGACTCTCGTTCGAGATCGCTACGTCGCTTCGCTCCCTCGCAACACTAATAGTGAGTTCCAAAGGAACGAACATCGGGAGTGCCGGAACGGCCAACATTAATAGTGAGCGCTAGCGAACATCGGTAGTCCTTTAGGGCGATGACAAATAAGGAATTCCCTTTTTTCTGCGATGACACAGAGAGCTATTTTCACAGCAATACTTTAGGGGCGTTGGTGAGGAGCGCCCCTTTTTCATTGGAATCTATATTTTCATGCACTTTATTTCACATACTGCAAAATGTACTCTCCTATTTTAGGAGAATCGCACATTTCCCATAACACAGCGATTGTGAAAGAACTCACGATAACATACTCGAATTCTACTTTCCTATTTTGACATAGTACGTCGCTATTTGACGAAATATCTGAGTTATCCCAACCCCCAATATTCTTGGGATATGGTCAAGTTTTCATATGTGGCACGAAACTTGCTTTTAATCAGAGTAGATAAAATTTTATCGGAAATTTAGCAAAAAGGAGGGATCTGACAAGTGGATTATGCAGCAGAGTACAAAGAAAAATTAATAACCGCGGATGAAGCAGCTAAATTGGTTAAATCCGGTGATTGGGTCCAGTATGGCGAATTCGTAATGCAGCCTAAGGATTGTGATGCTGCGTTGGCTAAGCGTAAGAATGAGCTCAAAGATGTTAAAATTCGTCTTACAACTATGAGTTGGCTGCCAGAGGTGTGCAAGGTTGATCCGGAAAGAGAACACTTCGTCATGAATGACTGGCATTTTTCCGGTACTTCACGTCAACTTATGGATATGAATCTTTGTAGCTATATTCCTCTCACCTACCATGAAGCCGGTGCTCTCTATGAAAACCACTTGGATGTGGATGTGAGTTTTCAGCCCGTAGCACCTATGGACAAAAATGGCTTCTTTAATTTCAGCACTTCTAATTCCATGGCTTCCTACAGCACTAAAAAAGCTAAGATCCTGGTGGTGGAAGTTAATAAATCAGCCCCAGTATGTTTGGGAGGTATGGAAGAAGGCGTTCATATTTCAGATGTGGACTATATTGTAGAAAGTACTACCAATCCGAAACTGTTAAACATTCCTCCGGCTAATCCCAGCGAAGTGGACAAAAAAATTGCAGATTTGATTATGGGACTGATGGTTGACGGTGCCTGTTTGCAGTTGGGTATCGGGGCTATGCCTAATACAGTTGGAAAACTGATAGCTCAGTCCGACTTAAAAGACCTGGGTGTACATACGGAGATGCTGGTCGATTCTTTTGTTGATATGTATGAAGCCGGCAGAATTACGGGCAAGAGGAAAAACATTGATGTGGGCAAAATGGTTTATACCTTTGCCATGGGAACCGACAAACTTTATCAGTTTCTTGATCACAATCCGGTTTGTGCCAGCTATCCCGTTCATTATTGCAACGATCCCTACATTATTGCTCAGAATGACAACGTAGTAGCGATCAATAATGCTCTGGAAGTGGATCTTTACGGACAGGTTGCTTCTGAAGCTTCAGCTGGACGGCAGATATCGGGAACTGGCGGTCAATTGGATTTCATTTTCGGTGCTTATCATTCTAAAGGCGGCAAACCTATTATTGCCCTAAGTTCCACTGTCAAAAAAGCTGATGGTACCATGGCTTCGAGAATAACCCCTGCCTTAAGCCCAGGAACTATTGTAACTGTACCTAGATCTATTGCTGCTTATATCATTACAGAATATGGCTATGTCAATTTGAAAGGCAAGAGCACCTGGGAGCGGGCTGAAGGTCTAATCAACATTGCTCATCCTTCTTTCCGGGATGAATTAATTAAGGCAGCAGAAAAGGCTAAGATCTGGCTACGTTCCAATAAAATTGCTTAGTCAAAAGTAGTGGCTCGAAAAAAATTTCAAAAGGAAAGGAGACTTAATAATGAATGAAGTTGTAATCGTAAGTGCCTGCCGAACTGCCATAGGCAAATTTTTGGGGAGCTTAAAAGACGTACCGGCTAAAGAATTGGGAATCACTGCGGCTAATGAAGCCATTCGCAGAGCCGGCATTCCCGCTGATATCATTGATGAGATAGTGGTAGGCCAAACTTTTGGCGGCATGCAGGGTTCTATGGTTTCCCGTCAGATTGCTCTAGCTGTTGGCATGTCTTTAAGAAGCAATGCCTGCCAGGTAAATCAGAACTGTGGTTCTGGTATGCGGGCTCTGGATATTGCCTGCACCAATATTATGGCTGGTAAAACTGATATCGCTTTGGTGGTTGGTATGGAGAGTATGAGCAATGCTCCCTATATGCTTCCTAAAGGTAGAGCCGGATATAGGATGGGGCAAGGTACTATTGAAGATTCCATGCTGCATGACGGATTAGTAGATGGTATGGTGCCCGGGCATATGGGAATAACGGCAGAGAATGTAGCTGAATTATATGGCATTACTCGTGAAGAATGTGACCAGTTAGCATTAATGAGTCACCAGCGGGCTACTAAATCAATAGATGAAGGTATTTTCAAAGAGGAAATCGTGCCTGTAGAAATTAAGACCAAAAAAGGAGTAACTGTTTTTGACACCGATGAACACCCACTTAGAGACACTAACTTAGAGAAAATGGCCAAATTGCCGCCAGCCTTTAAGAAAGGCGGTGTAGTAACAGCTGCCAATGCTTCCGGTATCAACGATGCAGCAGCGGCTGTGGTAGTAATGTCCAAGAATAAGGCTAAAGAACTGGGCGTAACACCTATGGTAAAAATGATCAACATTGTCGCTGAAGGTGTGGCTCCGGAAGTGATGGGATTAGGCCCGGCAGTAGCGATTCCCAAAGCTTTGAAGTTAGCCAATATGAAATATGAAGATATTGATTATTGGGAAATAAATGAAGCTTTTGCTGCACAATTCCTGGGCGTTGGTCGCAAACTCAAAGAAGATTGCGGAATTGAAATAGACATGAGTAGAACCAACCTCCACGGCTCCGGAATTGCTCTGGGTCATCCAGTAGGATGTACTGCTCTGCGCATTATTGTAACTATGATATATGAACTGCAGAGACAGAATAAAACCTTCGGCGGTGCATCACTTTGTGTAGGAACTGGCCCAGCCCTGGCTTCTCTATGGACTCGCGATATTTAATTTGAGCAGACTGAATTCTTTTACTGTATCCATTCTGCATATGCATAGTATATTAACATAATTAGATATAGGGGGTTTTGAAATGGATTTTAGGTTAACTGAAGAACAAGAAATGATAAGACAGATGGCAGCTGACTTTGCGGCCAATGAAGTCGCACCCTATGCTGGTGAGTGGGATAAGAACCATATTGTTCCTTACGATACCATCAAAAAAATGCAGGAACTTGGTCTAATGACCATTGGGGTTCCGGCTGAATACGGCGGAGATGGTCTGGACTGGCTGTCTAAATACTTGGTTTGTGAGGAAATCGCCTACGGTGATGCGGGATTAGCTACCACCATGATCGCTTCTACCCTGCTGGCTTCAGATCCAATTTGGGTTGGTGCCAATGATGAACAGAAAAAATGGTGGTACGGACGGATGCTGGAAGGTGCCACCTGTGGTTTCTGCCTGACTGAGCCTGGTGCTGGTTCGGATGCCCTGGGATTATCCACAAAATGTGTAAAAGACGGCACTGACTATATAATTAATGGTACTAAACAGTTTATTACCAATGGCGGTCATGCTAAACAATTTACAGTCTTCGCCACATTGGACAAAAGTCTAAAAAATAAGGGTATCTGCTGCCTTATGGTTGACAGAGATACTCCTGGTATTACTATAGGTCCCGAAGAAGATAAAATGGGAATTAGAAGTTCAAGTACCACCCAGGTTATCTTTGAAGATGTGAGGGTACCTGGTTGGATGATGCTGGGCGGTGAAGGTGCTGGCACTCCTATTCTAATGGAGACCCTGGATTTATCACGTACAGCCATCGCTGCTATGGCAACCGGTATAGCCCACGCTGCCTTAAATGCTGCCCTCAATTACGCTAATGAAAGACAGCAATTTGGCAAACCGATTTCGTCTTTCCAGGCTATTTCCTTCATGCTAGCTGATATGGCTACAGCCGTTGAGACAGCTCGCTTGCTATATCAGAAGGCTGCTTGGCTGCAGGATAATGACCTGCCCTTCAAGATTGTCTCCAATATGGCTAAGATGTATGCTGCTGATACAGCTATGAAGGTTTCTACCGATGCAGTTCAGATTTTTGGTGGATATGGTTTTGTTAAAGAATATCCGGTTGAGAAATACATGCGTGATGCTAAAATAATGCAGATATTTGAAGGAACTGTCCAAGTGCAGAGAATGGTTATCGGTAAATATCTGAGTCAAAATGGTTATCATCCCTATGCATAGCTGTATAACTAAATACTGATTTTGCTACATTCATACCATCGATTGCAAAAAATATTTAACCCGGGCAGCGCTGCTGCTCGGGTTTTTTCATCCTCGATAAAAGCAAAGGAAGATATGAAGCAATTAATAATGATGCCTTCTGTACTGACTGGGAATTCTTTTACGCAGCAACAATAGAATTAGCCGTTTTAAACCATTCTGCAGTTTAGTACTTTTTCTAAAT
This sequence comes from Bacillota bacterium, assembly GCA_029550685.1. Taxonomy (GTDB): domain Bacteria; phylum Bacillota; class Syntrophomonadia; order Syntrophomonadales; family Syntrophomonadaceae; genus DTU018. The sequence goes on along the minus strand of JAKPGY010000114.1, from coordinate 17,198 downwards.
AAGAGTATCAATACCACTAAGCTTGCCGGAATGAAGAACCACTTTGAAGAAATGATTTTAGAAGAGGATGAAAAAGGAATGGCTGCGCTATGCTTAAGGCTTATCTTGTTCTGAGCTATCAAATCAATACTGCCAACTTGCTCTCCCTTTAGGTATAATATACAGGTTCCTAGCCTATCCCCTGCCATGACCGGAGCAAAAACTTCAGGTTTAACCTCCAGGCGGTAAACTAAATAGGGTACTTCTTCATCAGTGACTGCAATCTGGACATCATCCTTGGGTATAGCGGTCACTGTTCGGGTATCGCCATTATTGACAGATACCTCCCGAGATATTTCATAGGACTTTCCCATACAGATCATATGATAATGGCTGAATCCGAATTCAAATAAGTGCTCTAAGTCTTCATAGACAGTAGGAGAATTCATGGAAACAGCCACTAAGAACATATCGCCCCTTTTGGCTGCTCCCACTACACAGTTACCAGCCTGTTTGGTATAACCTGTTTTTACTCCCACCGCATCATCGTAACGGTAGAGAAGGCGGTTTTGGTTCAACAGGACACGATCCTCTTCAGGTCTGCTATCCCAGGGAATTATTTTTCTCTTGGTACTGACTACTTCAGCAAAAACGGGATTGTTCAAAGCATGTTTGGCTAATAGGGCCATATCATAAGCGGAGCTATAGTGATTATCATCATGCAGGCCGTGGGGATTGACAAAGTGTGTGTTTTTCAATCCCAGTTCACCCGCCTTCTGATTCATCATGGTCAAGAATGCGGCTTCACTGCCAGCAACGCTTTCTGCCAAAGCTACACAGGCATCATTGGCTGAAGGTAGCATAGCTGCATAGAGCAATTCCATCCGGGTTAATACTTCGCCAGGCTCAAGATAGACAGTGGATTCGGGAGTTTCGGCGGCATGTTCACTTACTGTTACCCTTTGATCAAGGTGGCCATTCTCCGCAACTAAAAATCCGGTCATTATCTTGGTGAGACTGGCCGGAGGAAGCTGTTCATGGCAGTTGCGTTCATATAATACCCGGCCCGAATGAGCATCCATTAAAACAACAGCTTTACCGTTGGTTTGCGGTTCTAAGTCAGAAGATGAATTGTTGTCAGCTGCTACTGGGCTGGCACTAAAAACGATGAACCACAATGTAAGCAAATAACATACAAATCTATATAATTTTATTGCTAATACTCCGTTTAAGTTGAATGCTAAGCATTAATCCAAGTTCATGAGTAATTACGTAGAAATTTTATCAGTTCTGCCGGTGTTACTGCAACAACAATACCCAGTTAAGAAAGAGAAATTATTACCACTGTTCTTGTCCAGTTCACTGGGATAGATCAACTCTTGGCCAAACTCAATTTATAATGGGGCTTCTATTCTAGGTTAGTATTTCAGTTACATCTCCGACTGATCAGTAACTGATAGCAAAGGAGAAATCTATATCATGGAAGAACCTGGTAACAGTCAAGTAGAATCGCAATAAAAAATATCTCTCCGGCAGTTTATCCGGAGAGATAGAAAATTGACTATTGTATTATGGGCAATTATATGATGTGAGGCTAAGGTTAACGCTGACTGGATACTAAGCGTTGATCATTACAAGGCTGTCTGAGACAATTAGTGTGAAAATAACGTTCTTCAAAGCATACATGGTCTTTTTGCCCTATTGGTTCATGACAGATTTTACAGCGGGTGTTAGCAATCATTCTTTGCATCTCGGCACGGACTTGCTTCTGATAACGGGTCATGGTGTTGGTCATGCGCCCACCCCCTTTTGGTCATTATGCTCTACTATCACACACCAGCTGGATACGGGACAGACAATCGTTATGATATAAATAACGATCTTTATCTTTGTATACATTATACAATATACCGTCGTTTGCTAACACACCCAAAATCAACAGGAAATAGCCAAATATATAAGGAAACGGCAGAATTCTTGTATTGAGTTAGAGTAACCCTGATTCTTAACCAGTATATAGTGATAGGTTAGCATTACCGATAATTGAATTAAGAAACCCTCAGCTGATAGGCTGTTTCAGCGCTAGAGATAATATGGTATTGCATATGCTAACAATAAGATATAATGGTGTTAAATGGTAACCTTGACCAAATCTAAAAGCTAGGTAAAAAACAGCCTTTAGGAGTACGGAAGATGGAAATGAAATCATCTGGTAACAATGCTATAAAAGAATTGTTTGATGATTTATTCACTTCCCGGGACGGGGGACGTCTTGACACCCGTCAATTAATACTAGCCTCCCGAATACGTTTGGTTTTTGTCTTTCCCTTGATGTGCGTGTTCATCTATACCTATCTAGTCTACTTTCCCATCCGCAAATGGCCGGTTCACATTGAATCTTGGCTATTTAATTTGATTGCGATAACAATTGTTGCCTATCTAATAGCTAATTGTACAGTGAATTACTTGACCAAGTGGTCCCGGCTGGTAGAACGAATTAACTACCTTACATTATTGCTTGAACTGGCTATTATCCAGATGCTCTGGCTATGGGGCGGATTTTTAGCATTTCCTGTGGTTTTGCTCATGATCACCGTTGTAATTATTTATCGGATAGGTATGGATTATTATACTGCTTTACTCACGGCTGTATTGGGTGTGATTATGTACATTGTTACGGTATTAATGGAAGTAAACGGCTTACTTCCCCAACATCCTGGAATAGCCGGAAGTTATAATAAAACAGAAGCTGCTCTCATAAGTATTTCAGTGGTTTTAATCAGTGTCTTCCTTGCTTTCATAGTTACGAATCTTGTCATGAATCAAAAGTTTAAACTGAATCGACAGTTGGAAGAACAAAGTACCCGGGATGGTTTGACAGGTATCCCGAATCGCCGCTATTTTAATGAACATTTAGATATAGAGTGGCGCCGGGCTATGCGCAGTTCAAAACCTTTATCACTTATTATGGTTGATATTGACAATTTTAAAGCTTATAACGATACCTATGGACATTTGAACGGAGACGAATGCTTACGAAAAGTAGCAGTTTGTCTGCACAAGGGAGCACGAAGACCAGCTGATGTGGTAGCTCGTTTTGGGGGCGAAGAGTTCGTAGTATTACTGCCTGAGACAACGCTGGACGGAGCAGCCAGTTTAGCAGAAAACCTGCGGCGCCGGGTAGAAATGCTGGATATTCCCCATAAGCAGTCCAGCCTTCATGGTAAGATTACCATTAGCTTAGGAGTAGCCAGTCTAATTCCCAGCCCTGCCCTTAGCCCTGATGATCTTTTGGAACATGCAGATAAAGCACTTTATCGTGCTAAACATTTGGGAAGAAACCGGGTATCGGTTGATTTTGCTCTCCTCTATCCGCAACATAATTAATCCCCTCTCTTTCATAAAACCGTCTTTTAGAAGGCTTAACCAATTACTAAATGTGCAATACGTCAGAAAAGGTGTTGGTTCAAAGTGAAAATATGTATATTGGATGCTAAAACACTAGGTGAAGATATTGATTTTGAGGAACTTGAACAATTGGGTTCCGTATCGGTGTATTCAGTAACCCCGCCGGATAAGGTAGTAGAACGAATCAAGGGATGCGATATTGTAATTACCAATAAAGTGATTTTGGATGCCAACAACTTAGCCAGCGCTCCCACTGTTCGCTTAATATGTGTGTCAGCTACTGGAACGAACAATATTGACCTTGAGTATGCTCGCCAGCAGAAAATTATGGTGTGTAATGTTGCCGGATACTCCACCCGCAGTGTGGTACAACATACTTTTACCATGCTGTTTTATCTTTTGGAATCTCCAGCTTACTATGATCACTATGTAAAAACTAACCAGTATGCCGAAAGTAACATATTTACCCATTTGGAACGGCCCTTTTGGGAAATACATGGGAAGACCTGGGGGATCGTCGGTCTGGGAACCATCGGTAAAAGTGTGGCTGGTTTAGCTCAGGCTTTTGGATGCCGGGTCATATACTATTCCACCAGCGGGCACAATATCAATAACGAGTACGAGCGAGTAGATTTAGCCGAACTTTTGCAGAGATCTGATATAATTTCAATTCACGCCCCCCTTAACCAAAATACTCTGAATTTGATAACTTATGAAAACATTAAGCTTATGAAACCTCATGCTATAATTTTGAACCTGGGGCGAGGTGGAATTATAAATGAAAAAGATCTAGCCCGGGCATTAAATGAAAACCTGATTGGTGGAGCTGGACTGGACGTTTTAGAAAGCGAGCCTATAAATAGGGACAACCCCCTATTGAAGATAAATAACCCCGAAAAGCTTTTGATAACACCGCATATTGCCTGGGCAAGCCAAGAAGCCCGCCACCGCCTAATTCACGAAATAGCATTGAACATCCAGGGATTTTTACAGGGTTCACCTAGGAACCAAGTGGTTTAATCGCCCCCTTAATCTAACCACAAGAATCGCAAATTCCCATGGTTATTGGGATGTTGACAGACTGCTCAGATTGCCACAATGTCCTATACACTACTGCGGTTTTCATATTAATAAGCATCAGATTAGATATCGAACTTTTGCTTAGATTGAAATAAATATCCTATTTAATGAAAAAAGTTGACATGAACCATTAGCAGATTGAGAAAGTTATGGAAAAATTTATATAAAAATCGCACAAGCACATGATTGAAAAACATTAAACAATAGACTATATCATAAACAAATTTAATGTTTTTGCGATTTCTAGGGCGGCATGGCGTGGTTAACTATGCCAATAAGATAAGACGCCAATAAAACAATTAGTATCTGATAAGATTGTATACAGTACATTCCAACGGACGGCCTTGATTTGCTTTACAACCTTGTTTACCCTATCTATTGTAATCAAATGCAAAATCGGAGGTTTATATGGAAGAGAAGATTAAAATAGCTATTGTTGGTTATGGCAATATCGGACGCTATGCTGTGGAGACGGTGCAGTCTGCTCCTGATATGGAGTTGGTTGGAATAGTACGTCGTAAAGAATCTTTGCACAGCAAGCAACCAGATGAACTCAGCGAAATTAAAGTGGTGTCATCTATTGACCAACTGCCAGGAGTACAGGTAGCCTTGTTGTGTACACCTACCCGATCAGTACCAGAGTTAGCTAAAGAGATTCTTGCTGCGGGAATCAACACTGTCGACAGTTATGATATTCACAATAAGCTGGCCGACCTACGCCTGGAACTTGATCAAATAGCCAAAGCCCATAAATCTGTGGCAGTGGTTTCCGCAGGCTGGGACCCCGGTACTGACTCTATAATACGCTGCATGTTTAAATTTATGGCTCCTCATGGGATTACTTATACCAATTTTGGCCCCGGAATGAGCATGGGACACTCAGTTGCTGTCAATGCTATTGCGGGAGTGGAAAAAGCCCTTTCTATGACCATTCCCTTAGGCACTGGCATTCACCGGCGTATGGTCTATGTTCAATTAAAACCAGGGGTTGATTTCAAAGAAATTGAAAGGGCTATAAAGAATGACCCTTATTTTATAAATGATGAAACACATGTTCAGCAAGTTGAGGATGTGCAGCAGTTAACAGATATGGGACATGGTGTAGTAATTGAACACAAAGGAAGTTCTGGAAATACCCACAATCAAAGAATGCAATTTAACATGAGCATTAATAACCCGGCATTGACTGCTCAGATTATGGCAGCTTCAGCTCGAGCCAGCCTAAAACAACAGCCTGGTGCCTATACTCTAATCCAAATTCCTATCATAGATTTTATATACGGTAACCCGGACGACATTATTAGAAAGTATGTATAATGAATAGGGCCTCACTACCGGTTAGGAAGTGAGGCCCTGTATCCTATATATCAAGGTCAAAAGTTGTATTCTGCTTCCTGTACCTGGAATTGAAACCAGGAAAAGTCGCCGTTTTCCAGTTTCCAAATCACCTCTCCTTTAGAAGGAACCCGTAAGCCGTCAAAAAACTGATGTTCGGTTATAGGTATGCACCAGGGAGTCATTTCAAAGTGATCTCCCACGGCGCGAGGGCGAGTGGCACTGAACTCCACCACCTCCCCTTGCTCGTTAAACCGGAACACTCCTGAGCCAGTGATTCCATTGTGTTTCAAGGTGGCTCTAGCAGTATAAGAATCGATAGCTTCCCAGTGGATTTCAGAACTAACTGCTGCCGAAGGAAACCAAACCATCTCGGCTAAATAACGCAGTAAGGAGCCTTGGTTTATCCCCACCCCGCCATTTATGTTGACTACCGGGAAAATTCCTAATAGTTTTATGAGCATACTGCCAATTCCATTGAAATACTTATCCCTGGCCAGTAATCTTACTCCCGGAGCGAATCTTACTCTCGCATACCAAACAAAACCAGGCTGATCCACATTATAATAATAGTCTGCTTCAAATGGCATCCATCTACCTTCAGGAGAAGTTTTCATCCTACCCGTTTGTCTAACTCGAGCTCTATGTATCATTTCCCGGTCAACTACTTGTGAGTTGCGCAGCCAAAGCTGAACACACTCCGGAAGGCCTTCTAAGTCTTCAGCAGTTAATTGCCTATTCGGAGTGAGGTCCTGCTGAAGTACTTCCTTGATTTCTCGATCCACAAAGTTATGAAACTGACGAGAAACAACACAAGAAGCCAGTATGAAAAGGATAATTAAGCTGGCTGCCGAAATTAGAATATATAAGATTATCGTCATCATTTACCGTTTCCTTTCCCTAGTGTGCCGTTTCCGGCTCAAGTTTAGTTTTCAACACTTACTCTGACACTAGCACATCTCCAATAATTAAAAGTAATGGCTAAAATTGCAGCAAAATATGCAAGGTATTCACTTTGGTCATCGTATCAAAAGCAAAGAGAGGGAGGTTTCAATTTTAATATGAGTTCGAACCTGCGTAAAGTCATTTTATTTCTGCTGATCACAATTCTTATCTATACACTTAGCGGCTGTGCTGCTTCAAAAAGTATGGATTCTGTAGTAGAAACCGGCCAGAGTAAAGTTTCTCCTGAAGCAGAACTATTTAATGATGGTGTTACAGAACAGTATGATGGTGCAGAGGTAGCCCTGGGAACTAAGCTTATTCATACTCTGGATTTTACGCTGTTAGTATCAGATTCTCAACAGGCTGTCAGTAATATTGTAGAAGAGACTAATAACTTGAACGGATATTTGGTTGAGAGCAGCATCTCAGCCGACAACGGTGAATCAACTCGTGCCCGCCTGGTTATTAAGGTACCCCAGGACCGAATGCAAGATATGTCCGCCTATTTGGAATCACTGGGAACTGTTAAAAGCCAAAATATGTACACTGAGGATGTAACCAGTGAATACTATGATACCGAAGCGCGTCTCAAAGTACTGCAAAAGGAAGAAGAAAGGATGCTGTCATTCATGGATGATGAATCGGCAACTATTCAGGATTTGCTAGCAATTGAACGAGAAATTGCCCAGGTTCGACAGCAGCGTGAATCACTGCAGGCCCGCATGAATGTGCTGCAAAATCAAGTTACCTACGCCCAGTTTAATGTTCATCTGCAGACAGCATACAATGAGGTAACCACCCCTCAGGGGACCTTATCTAAAGCCAAAGCTGCTTTTATAAAAAGCATTAACTTCATGTTGCAACTATTTAACTGGTTAGTAATAACCTTCTTTGTAATTCTCCCCTATCTGATTCTGTTTGTAATAGGATACGGTCTGTACCGTGCTATTAAAAAGCGAAGATTATCTAGAAAAGAATAGTTATTAGGCCAATAGACCAGATTAGGGAGCGACTGTTCGCTCCCTAAATTTTTGCTGAGCTATCATAGACGCTCTCCTTGCTACATTATTACAGCGATTTAGCAGAGAGAAGAATATTAACGACCCTTAAAATCAGCTTCCCGCCGTTCTATAAATGCCCGTACTCCTTCAGCTGCATCTTCGCTTTTCATAATAGGAGCAATATCAGGCATTAATCTAGCCAGGGCAGCTCTAGTTCCGTCTACCCGGGCCATACGTGCTGACCGCAATGCTGCCTGTACTCCCAAAGGAGCTTGTTTGGCAATACGGTTAGCAATTTCCAAGGCACGGTCGAATTGCTGGCCAGGTTCAACAACTTCTTGTACCAAACCAAGACGATAAGCTTCTGCTGCAGTGATCTCATCACCGGTAAGCAAATAGCGCATAGCATTTCCCCAGCCTAACTCCTGGTACATGCGCACAGTTGCTCCTCCTACCGGATAAATACCTCTTTTTACTTCAATCTGGGCCAGGCGCAGATCTGATGCTGCTATTCTGACATCAGTACACAACAGCATCTCAAAGCCTATGGTATAACAAATGCCCTGTACAGCCATAACCAGCGGTTTGCTCAAACGGCGGTCCTCATCCAGACCAAAAATGTCAATCATACCTTCCGGAAGATCAGGCATTTTACCTTCAGCGAAAACCCCTGTCCATTCTACCAGGTCAAGTCCGGCCGTGAAGTGGTCCCCATGGGCAAACAGCAGACCACAGAAAAGTTCAGGGTTTTTATCTAACTCGCCATAGGCTTTGGCCAGTTCCCAGTACATATCCAAGCTCAAAGCATTCCTTTTCTCAGGACGATTCAGGCCGATCAACAGTACACGTCCCTGTCTTTCCACTGTTACCAAATCTTTACTCATAATTTTCCCTCCCAATTAATTATTCGTATTATCCGGTTATTAGGACCACTTACTCATCTTGCATGGTTTTGATACGACATAATCTTTTCTGTAATTCCTTCTTTTTATCCTTATGAACTCCAGCACCACCTCTGAGAAAGTGAGATGTTCCTACTCTAATCTTCTTGTAAACCGGTTTATTTCGTGATCGCTTATTCATCCCTTCTATCTCCTGAACGGTATTTTTTTTAGCATACCATATTAGCAACTGAAAAATTACCAGACATATACAATTATATGGAGGATTTCACCCTGTTTATGGCTAGTTATCGATAGCACATCTATAAATAAGCCTACTTATTGAGTAGAATAATAAAGTATGTCATTATCTCACCCAATATCTGCAACAGTGAAAACAATAAATTAAGGAGGAACAATTATGGCAGGAAATGTAAAAGTGATGGTTGCCCCCGGTCGTTATGTACAGGGACAAGGAGCTATTTTTGAGATTGGACGTCATGTTAAAAAACTTGGCAAGAAAGCCCTGGTCATAGGAGGTAAAACAGGCCTGGCCACAACTAGAAAGGGGCGGGAAAAAAGTTTTGAAGAGAATGGTATCAGCCAGGTGGAAGAAGTCTTCGCCGGCGAATGCAGCTTTGCGGAAATTGATCGCTTGTCTAAGCTTGCCAGGGAAACCGACTGTGATGTGATAATTGCCAGCGGAGGCGGTAAAGCCATTGATACTGCCAAAGCTGTTGCCGCGGCAGTAAAAGCTCGTACCGTTATTGTTCCTACCATAGCATCCAGTGATGCTCCCTGTAGTGCCATGTCAGTAGTATATAAAGAAGACGGCACTATCGAAAAGTTTTTTATTCCCCCTACTAACCCGGATTTAGTATTAGTTGATACCAATATAATAGCAAGGGCACCGGTTAGAATGCTGGTAGCCGGGATGGGTGATGCTCTGGCAACTTGGCTGGAAGCTGATGCTGCGTATCAATCAGGTGCCCGTAATCCCGCGCGGGGACAAAGCACATCTGCTGCTATGGCTTTGGCCAGGCTATGCTTTGATATACTAATGGAATATGGTCTGCAGGCTAAAATAGCCAATGAACGTCAGGCAGTAACACCTGCTTTGGAGAAAGTAGTTGAGGCTAATATTCTGTTAAGCGGTATCGGTTTTGAGAGTGGAGGGGTGGCTGCAGCTCATTCACTCCAAGACGGATTAAATATTCTGGAAGAATGCCATGGTTTTTATCATGGCGAAAAAATCGGTTTTCTTGCTCTGGTTCAAATGGTATTGGAGGGCAGGCCCAAGGAGCTAATCCAACAGGTATATGAGTTTAGCTATAAAGTGGGTTTGCCGGTTACACTTGCTGATCTAAAGATAGATAATATCGGCGAAAAACGTCTTAGAGAAGCTGTTGCTGTGTCTTGCCAACCCAAAGCCATCATCTATAATCATGGTTTTCCCATTACTGAGGAACTAGTATATGATGCTATTTTGACTGCTGACGAAATGGGAAAACGTATTAAAGCCGGCCAGCCTATAGTATAAACAGATTTGTGGAAGAGGATGGGACGAAAGTCTATCCGGCTGATTGATACTTCGCGATTAGAATATTATGGATTATAATATTCTAAGAAAGGAGTGAAGAGTATGCCGGACTTTGAATATTTTAATCTTGAAGTACAAGGTCCCCTGGCTTATGTAACCCTAAAGCGGCCTGATCGCTTAAACACCTTGGGCCTGGGACCCTGGAAAGAGATTGTATTGGTACAGGATGAAATTGAAGCTAACCGTGATATACGCGTAGTAATTATTAAAGCCGATGGTGATCATTTCAGTGCCGGGATTAATCTGCATGACCTGGAAACAGTTGACTCCCGATGGGTGGCAGATAATATTCACTGGCTGCAGCGTCTTAATTCACGCTGGCAGGACATGAATCCTATAGTAATTGCGGCAGTACATGGTGTTTGCTACGGGGCAGCTTTTGAAATGATTATAGCCTGCGATATCAGGGTAGCCTCGGAAGATGCCCGTTTTTCTATTCCAGAAGTGAGATTTGGCCTGTCTCCGGATATGGGGGGAAGTCAAAGGCTGCCGCGCCTGGTAGGTCCTGGTCAGGCCAAGCGTCTCATTATAGCCTGTGATGAAATTGATGCCCATGAAGCTAAAGAAATCGGATTGGTAGAAATAGTTGTACCCAGGGATCAACTGATAGAACGAGCTGAAAAGCTGGCCAAAAGAATCCTTAACAATCCGCCCTGGGCAGTAAGGTTTGCCAAAAAGGCTATTAATGCTTCGATGGACAGTAGCATAGCGGGAGGCCTGATTTTGGAACAAATCCAATCTATATTCTGCTGTGGCACGGAAGATCAGAACGAAGCAATCAGGGCTTTCTTTGAAAAACGCAAGCCGCAGTTTCAGGAAAGATAGCTCTGATACAGGATGGATAAACAAAAAGGCTGTCCCCCATCCGCCAGCGGACAAGGGGCAGCCTTTTCTCTTCCTGGGAACAACTAAATAATTAAAATAACCCGGCAATCAGGTTGTTACCGAAACGATCCAGGGGAAATCTGAACTCCTGTATCCCGGCAGCATAAGGAGCTATTTCATAGAGCCCAAAATAAATCACCAGATTACCTTCTTCTATATAAAAGGGTTGGTTTTCGGTGATGCTCTGGAAACCCAATTCCCCATCAAAAAAGATCTCATCACCAGCCTGGATTTGCTTTTTTATCTCCTCGTTTATTATAGAAATGTAATTAAAATCCGGTGCGAACAGATCACTTAACCTTAGTTCCCGGCCGGTAGTCAGGTCTATATTGTAAGCCCGGCGGTCGGTAAAGCCATGGGCTCCCCCGGTATAGCTATAATAGTCGATGTACAAGCTCAAAAAACCATCGCTGAGAAAACTTTCCTGAACACGGGAAACAGCCTCGTAATTACGAACCGGATAGCCATAGGTTTGGGCACCGTTTACATATTCCTCCAAAGTGGAAGCTACTTCCTGCCGGAAGTCTGCTGCTTCCTTTTCCCACCGGGAGTTAATTTCATCCTGCAGTGTTCCATCAGCCATGCCCACTATCAATGGCAGTTCCAAATCTACCGTCATGTTTTCCTGCTGCTCTTTTAGGATTTTCTTTTCCAGACTTAAGGATGCTTGAGCCTGAGAGGAATCTGGTTGGGTATTAAGATCGATAAGCTCTTTACAAGCGGTAATAACCCGGGCTAATTCTGCACGAGTCAGGTTGTCATAGGGACGAAAATTCCCGTCATTGCCTTTCATGATTCCGGTATTGTGAACAAAAACCACTGCATTCATCTCTTCATTGCTTAGGTTTTTGGTATCGTTGAAATCAGGCATTAGCATTATCATGACTACATTTATATTCTGAGCTGTAAAGGAGCTCTGGATAGCCTGAGCCATTTCCAACCGGGTAATGGTTCGGTCGGGGAAGAAATGATCTCCCTTAAACGGGAAAATTTCATTTATTGTGCATAGAAGAACTGCATTGGCATACCAGGACTGTTCCCCTACATCCTGGAAATAATCTAAAACTACCGGCTTTTGAGCAAATTGCTGTTCATCATAATCAAATCCGAAAGCTCTCTCCAAAACTGCCGCTGCCTGGGAGCGAGAAACCAACTCGTTGGGGGCAAATATTATATCACCCTGCTCATTTTTTCCTATTCCCTGCATCAAATTTTGCTGGGCTGCCTTGGCAATATACGACTGTGCCCAGTGATCTTTGGTATCACTAAAGATTAGATCAGAGCTGGCTATTACCTGCGAAGGCATAAAAAACAGAAAAGAAATAGCTGCAATTATAGCTGCGAAGCGTTTCAACATATTCTAACCTCCATAAAATTTTCTCTTAAATGATACGCATCTGACTGGCGGTACTTTCAAAAAGAAAACATTTTTTCTTAATCATATACCAGTTAATAAATTCTATAAAATAATGTTCGGATGTAAATGCTAATAGCAAATAACATGAAGAGGTGAATGTATGGATACAATCGATATGCTTCCCGAAGTGCCCAGCTCATTTTGGATGGATTCCACATCAGGAACCGATTATCCTACTTTGGATGAGGATATAGCAGTCGACACCGCTATTATTGGTGGAGGAATTGCAGGCATTACTACAGCCTATTTGTTAAAAGAGGCTGGAGTGTCAGTGGCAGTACTTGATGCCGATCGTATTCTCCAAGGTACTACCGCCCACACCACGTCAAAGCTTACTTCCCAGCATGCCATTATCTACTCTAAAATCAAAAAGCAGATGAGTGCAGAATTGGCTCAGCAATATGCTGATGCTAATAACTATGCCATAGATCTGGTAGAACAAATAAGTAAGGAGCAAAATATAGACTGTGACTTCACCCGGCTGCCGGCTTATACTTTTACTGAATCTGATCAGTATATTAAACAAATAGAAGATGAGGTAGAAATAGCGCGAATCTTAGGCCTGAAAGCTTCATTTCAGCAGGATATTCCCCTGCCTTTTCGGGTAAAAGCAGCCATGCGGTTCGATAATCAAGCCCAGTTTCACTGTCTGAAATTCTTGAAAGAATTGGCGCGTCGTATTCCTGACCGGGAAAGTCATATTTTTGAAAATACCAAAGCTGTAAATATACAAGAAGGTAATCCATTGACTGTTGTCACTGAAACAGGGAAAAAGGTGAAAGCCTCCCATGTAGTGATTGCTTCTCATTTTCCCTTTTTTGATGGAGGGGGATTCTATTTTTCCCGTATCTATCTGGAAAGATCCTATGTAGTGGCTGCCACCATAGCAGAAGAATTTCCGGAGGCTCACTTCATATCCGCTGAGGATCCGGGACGTTCGCTGCGCTATACTCCTTCACAATACGGACGCTTGATATTATTTGGGGGTGAACATCACAAAACCGGTCACGGTACTGATACCAACAAGCATTACAAAAATCTCATCGATTTCGCCAATCAATATTATCAAGTGGAAAAAATATATTATCGTTGGTCCACCCATGATTGTGTGACCACTGACGGTGTGCCTTATGTAGGAAATCTTACCTCCCGCAGTCCCAATATTTATGTGGCTACCGGTTTTGGTAAATGGGGCATGACTAATGGCATAGCTTCAGCCAAAATTATCAGTGACCTGATCACCACCGGGGATAATCCCTGGGCCCAGGTCTATAATCCCTCCCGTTTTATCACTTCCGGCTCAGCTTTAAAGACTTTTGTAGGCATAAACTTAAGTGTAGCCGAAAAGTATATAACCGGTAAACTGGAACGGGGCGAAGCGGATGCAGATATTAAAAAAGGTGAAGCACGGGTAATCGACATCGAAGGGCAGAGAATTGGAGCTTACCGGGATGCAGATGGTGTTTTGCATATGGTGGATACCACCTGTACCCATCTGGGCTGTGAAGTAAACTGGAACGATGCGGAAAAGTCATGGGATTGTCCCTGCCATGGTTCACGGTTCACCTACGAAGGTGAAATTATTGAGGGACCGGCAATAAATAAATTACAGCATGTCAAAGGTAAGTCCAATCAAGTTGAAGCCAGGATTTTTAGTTAACTGGCTGCATAATTTATGACCGTCATTATTGTAATATGGCGGTCTTTTATTATGGTTTTTAGTTTTTACAGAGGTGAGGTTCTTTGAAAGTTCGTCTGGGATATGTGGCCATGTCGTCTATGTTACAAGACTGCTCCCCTTCCAAAACTGTTACCGCTAGCAATCTTGTTAAAATCGATTCGCAAGAAGCAAGGTACAGCCGTTTGTTATCCCTGGCACGGGAAAACCTGCATAATACTATGCGCTTGTTTTTGCATAATCAAGCTCACGATGTAAAAGTGTTTCGCCTAACCTCCAAGCTGATTCCATTAGCCACTCACCCTCTGGCTGAAGATTGGAACTGGTATGACCAACTTCAAGAGCAATTGGCCTCTTTAGGCGAATATGCACGTAAAAACGGATTCAGGCTCAGTGCCCACCCCGACCATTACACTTTACTTAATTCTCCTCGTGATGAAGTAATAGCTGCTTCCCTGAGGGATCTGGAATACCATCATCAAATATTTCAGGCTATGAAAATGGATTCATCTGCCAAGCTGGTTATACATGTAGGGGGCAGCTATAAGAACAAAAAAGAATCAGTGCAAAGATTTAAAGAAAATTTTGCCTTGATGCCGGCTGATATCAGGAGCCAGATTGTTTTAGAGAATGATGATAAGATATTCACTGTTGCCGATGTGCTGGACCTATGTTATCAAATGAATATTCCCATGGTCTTGGACATTCACCATCACTGGTGCAATAACCAAGGTGATAATATAAGTGATTATTTTGCGGATATTATATCCACCTGGAAACAGGAACCATTTCCCCCTAAAGTACATGTTTCCAGTCCTCGCAACAAAAAAAATATTCGGGCCCATGCCGACTATGTGGATGTAGAGTTTTTTATGTCCTTTATCAACCAGATACGTGACTATAATACAGATATTGATATTATGATTGAAGCCAAGCAAAAGGATGGTGCCCTGTTTCAATTAATGAATGATCTGAAAAAAGTAAGATCCATTAAGATATTGGATGAAGCATCCATCCTGGTAGGGTGAATTATATACAATTGTCAACAGCAATCTCTCCACGATGAATGAAAACATCGTTGCACGGCTTAGGAAGGAGTATTAGCCGAGCGAGTGACGTATGACGAGCCGTTCCAATACACGGCGAAACTGAGGGCTGCGAAGCGGAGCGAGAAACAGGATGTTTCGAGCAGCGAGGACTGAGTGCATGGATGCCGAATTGCGAACGGTCCGCTTCGCACCGAAGTAAGCCGGTGTGTTGCAGGCTAGGAGACCCGGAGCGAGCTGGCTAATATTCCTGCATCCCGCTCACACTTCTGCCAAGTCGTTGTTAACATAGATCGAAATAGAGATCGCCACGTCGCTTCGCTCCTCGCGATGACACTTGAGAAGAACCCGTTTTCACAGCAATAATAGACACGGATTACAGCCGCTTGGCAACGTTGCTGACAAGCTGTCCCACCGATGCAAGCATTACTGCAACAGGATAATCGGCTAGCCCGCCTTTCATGTATTGATCATAAAACTTTCGGGTTAGCTCCTCTGTGCTAATGCCTGCCAGTAATTCATTTTTTATGGCTGCAAAAGCATCCTGAGCAGATTGCAAAGATCGTTGGTAAAAGTTTTGTACCTGATCATATCCCCTAATAATCTGCCCATGCCCCAAGGCCAGAACCCGGGTTGGGTAATTCATTAGCTTACGAATGCTATCCAAGTATAAATCGTAGTCCTGAAAGAAAACCGGTGCTATCATTTCTTCGGATATAGCGGTTCCCGCAGCATCAGATACAAACATGACTTCTTCCTGGGGCAAGTAAACAGATATGGAACAGGAACTGTGTCCTGGAGTTTCAATAATTTGCAGCTTCAGGTTAGAATCCAAATTAATAATATCCCCTTCCCTTACCGCCTTATCAATTGTTAACAGGTCCATATCCAGAGGAGCAGGTTTTTCGCTGATTCGGTGATCGTCAAAATACACTTGGCTGACCATCTGATCGCCCATTTGCATGAGTTGACGCACCTTTTCCTTGACGAGTAGCTTTTCGGCAGCCGCATGGCCAAGTACCAGTGCTTGGGGGAACATTTTTCTAAATATAGGTAGTCCGCATACATGATCAAAATGGGAGTGCAGTACCAGGATATGGGTCAGCTGAGGCTGTGGATTTAGGTTTGCCCACTGGCGGACAAAGGCAGGAATACCAGCGCTCATGCCACATTCCAGCAAAACAGCCTGGGTGCGGCCTACAATATAGTGATTGAAGTGTCCGTTACCCAGCAGCATTACATTATCTGATATCTGCAATCTCAATTCCTCCTTAACAGCAAAAAAGGATGTTATAGCTACTTCGTCATTACTTGTAGATATACCTTCCCTTAGAAAAGAAGTACTACTCTTTGGATGGGCAGAATTATTTAGAACTGGGATGTATCAAAAGATAATGGTTAGATTTGTGGTTCGTGTAACATACTAATTCTGTCATCAATAATTTTCCCCGGAGGTGAAGCATGGAACGAGTTATAGCTGTGGAAGATAATTTAACACCGGTTAGAGATTTTTTAGCCGCCCAAGGTTGCCAGATTATAGCGGTGGAAAGAGTGAAGGACACGAGAGTGGATGCGGTTGTAATATCCGGTGCCGACCAAAACTTAATGGGAATGGAAGATATTGATACCAAGGCACCGGTTATCGACGCTAGAGGCTTAAGTCCTCAGGACGTATGGATCGAAATCCAACAACGTACTTTGATGTAGATAGTGGAAATGCAGAATTAAAGAAAGTAGCCTTATCCCTAAAATAAGGCTACAGACTATTGAAAAACACTGTGAAATAGATCGCCACGTCGCTGCGCTCCTCGCAACATTAGCCGTGAGCGATAGCGAACATCGGTAGTGCCGGAACGGCCGATGACAGAACCGGAAGCCATCGTTTGGGTCTCGGTTGCTATTAATGTTGCGAGCCCCTAAAAGGGGCGTGGCAATCTCAAATA
>JAKPGY010000109.1 GCA_029550685.1 Bacillota bacterium | reverse complement strand
TCGATGTCGGCTCATCACATCCTGGGGCTGGAGAAGGTCCCAAGGGTTGGGCTGTTCGCCCATTAAAGTGGTACGTGAGCTGGGTTCAGAACGTCGTGAGACAGTTCGGTCCCTATCCATCGCAGGCGCAGGAGAATTGAGAGGATCTGTCCCTAGTACGAGAGGACCGGGATGGACGGACCGCTGGTGTACCAGTTGTCTCGCCAGGGGCACAGCTGGGTAGCTATGTCTGGAAAGGATAAGCGCTGAAAGCATCTAAGCGCGAAGCCAACCTCAAGATGAGTTCTCCCACTCCATTAAGGAGGTAAGATCCCATCAAGACTAGGTGGTTGATAGGCCAGAAGTGTAAGTGCAGCGATGCATTAAGCAGACTGGTACTAATAGATCGAGGTCTTGACCTTAAAGATACTTTGTGTGCAGTTTTGAGAGATTCAATTAGACGCAGATGAACGCAGATTACCGCTGATTAATTAGGAAAAGGCGTAAATCAGCGTGAAAAAAATGAATACGTAATGAAATTTCCTGGTGACGATAGCGGAGGGGAAACACCCGTTCCCATCTCGAACACGGCAGTTAAGCCCTCCAGCGCCGATGGTACTGCGTAACACGTGGGAGAGTAGGACGTTGCCAGGATTAATTATTTTCTGACGAAATAAAAAAATGCTTCACCTTGCGGGCTGAACCTTCAAGCTAATTGAATGATAAATCCTGTTTTAACACCTTGAACAAATCCTGCCTTTCTATAGAACCTAAAAGTATCTTCTGATTTCGAACTTGTTAAAAGCATAATCTTGTAACAGTTATTTTCTTTTGCGATCTCTACTGCCTTATGCAAAACCTTAGTTCCCAATCCTTTCTTGCGATAATTTGGATGGGTAATCATGTTTTCGATTAATCCATAAGGACGCAGGTTTCTGGTAAGGTTTTTTATGATAGCAATAGTACAGGAAGAAATAATTTCCCCATTATCTTCAATGACAAGATAATACAAATTGGGATCATTGAATATCTCAGTCCACAATGATTCCAAAACCTCACTATCTCTAACATCAGGATCCTCAGGATGCAAATGCTGATATAAGTTAAGCAGCTTATCTAATTCATCGTACCTAATCAGCCTTACAGGCTCCAACATTCTTATACCTCCTATATCCATCTATATTGACAAAAACACTCAGTCTTCCTGGATGTTCGCTGTGCTGCGGATCCATTAATGAGGTGTCTCCTCATCTTCAAATAGTGATTCTATCGTAACATTAAACAGGCGGGCCATTTTAAAAGCTAGTTTTAGCGATGGGTCATAGCGTCCTTTTTCAATGGCATTGATAGTAGCCCGGCTCACTCCCAGTTTTTCTGCCAGTTGGGCCTGGGTCATATTATGTATAGCTCGAAATACTTTCACATAGTTTTTCATTTGCTGATCTCCAATACTGAATATGTTAAAAGCCATACAGTCATTCCAACGGTTAAAACACCAAGCCATAGTCCAGTATCTCCCGGACTGATCCAGGGCTGTAGCAGACTGAATATCAACATTATCGTTAGGGCTAAAAAACCAAATAAACCTGACAACAGTATATGCTGTTGTGACCGTTCATCAATGTTGTTTTCTATAGGTGTATCAGTCCCCGCTAAGCGAGTGCTTACCGAATTGAAAGAAATAGTCTCTATCCCCAATCCCAGAAACCATACTAGTCCAACAGCCCAACCGGGCACATCTACTTTTAATAATATGGATGTAAGTATCACCATTGCTGGTAAGATAAAAGAAGATAGCATCATAATTATAGTGGTTCCCCAATAGAAGTTGGTTTTGCTTTTCAAGTACCTGAGCAGCATATAACCCAGGAGAAAACCAACTAGAACTGCCAGAGTTGCTCCAGCGTCAATGCTTCTGGTATCGCTATAATTAACCAGCATTACTATTGTACACATCAAAAAACCAACTATAACAGCTAAAGAAAAAGAGTTGGACAGCTGGCTTCTCCGCTTAGTGTATGAGTTAAAAAGATAGGAACCCAACCAGGACAATTCGCCTACCGCTAATGTTCCCAGCCATAGAAGCAAATCACTATAAGGAAGCCACGGTTGCAGCAAGGCTAGCAGAGTTGCAGCGGTAAGAAAAATGAACCCGAGATAACCAGCCTGAACAACAAGGTTAATATCGCGTTCGTCCGGCTTGGGGGTGTACCATGGTGGTGGAGTATCGATTTGTCTAGCAAGGACCCGGTAGATTAACAGAAATGTAACGACCAGAGCAGCGGCATAAAACAACATCAAAACTCCAAAAGGGAGCTGCCAGTGCAATATTTTGTTGAGAGTCATGAAGAGCATAAATAATACTACCGGTATAAACAAGAAGAAAAACACAAATACAGCCCAGGCCATGCCAGGTTTTTGCTTTTTTGACCAGGTCAGAATTAGGTAACCCGAAAACCAACCTATTAGAAGAGTAATAATAGAACCGGTCCGAAACGGCAGATTAGTTGCGTAATCAATGATTAGAACTGTAGTTATCCCGAATATAGCAGTAATCAGGTAAACAAGAAAAGACCACATACACACCCTCCCCCTGATGTGTATTATGCAATCAATGTAAAAGATATTTTACGATAAGTCAATAAAACTTTACATACCAATTGGAGTAGGCTTATATGCTGCGTATACATGGGGGAGTAAACATCTTCCCGATGGGGTTATGGCTCCAGCAAAACCCGCAGCATTCTTTCCCGGTCGTTGATAAAATTTTTTATTATCTGGTAGTTATCAGTTTCTTCATAGGTTGTTTCAGTAAAACCATCCTCGCTGAGCTGATAAATAAGAGAATCCGGGTATGCTGAAATAATAGGGGAATGAGTGGCGATAATAAACTGGGAATTCTCTTTAACGAGTTGGTGAATTCGGGAAAGTAAAGCCATTTGTCGCAGCGGTGAAAGAGCTGCTTCTGGTTCATCCAGAATGTAGAGCCCTTGGCCGGAAAAACGATTCATAAAAGCTGCGAAAAAGGATTCTCCATGTGACTGCTCATGAAGTGAACGCCCGCCATATGAATCTATCAGCCTGCTACCCATTGCTTCTCGGTCCAATTCCTCTACATAGGTAGCCAAATTGTAAAAGCTTTCTGCTCTAAAAAAGAATCCATCTCGTGGCCGCTGAGCTTCCTTAACTAATCTGATATATTTCCATAGGTCTGAATGGGTAGCACGACTTGTGAATAGAAAGTTGTTAGTGCCACCTTCAGGGTTAAACCCCCAACAAACGGCTATGGCCTCTAATAAGGTCGACTTTCCGGTACCGTTTTCACCTACGAAAAAGGTGACCTTCGGATGAAGAGGGAGAACCTCTAAAGTTTTTACTGCTGGCAGACAAAAAGGATAATGGGTAAAAGAATCGATCCGATCACGTACCAGTTCTACATACCTGATATATGAGGAGTCCCTATTAAATACCATATACAATCTCCTTATTCCGAAAAAGGTTGGTAAGACCCGGGGCCCCATAGTCTTACACTTCATAATTGTCCATATAAAGATAGGTAATTAATTATTGAAGATTAAATTTTACGATTGTAGTAATAGTAACTGCCTACATATATGCCCAGCAATACACACAGGCATATGCCCAATAGATCATAAGGGTTCACCTGAACTTGCGGACCCCAGATGTATCCTACTAGTACTATTAAAGCTATGATGATCGCAAAAATTCTTAAAGATGCGTATGCAGCGAGACCTGCTAAGGTCCAAGTACGTTCATCGTAAGGGTTCATACCCTTTTCCTGCATTGCTCTAATACGGTGCTGCTTGACTTCCAAAGAACCTGCTGCTGCAATTACCCCAACCAGCAGTCCTGTGCCAAAGGAACTATTTCCCTTAAATATCTGCCAAATGGCTATACCCGCAAGTAGAGCCAGTGTCAGGTATTTTATTAGCTTAGCATTATTTCTTGTCATACTCTCTGCTCCTTTCATTGAGGAGAAATAACTCCTCAATACTCATGTTAAACAATTTGGATAAACTATAGGCCAAAGTAATAGAGGGATTGTATTTTCCCTTTTCCAAGGAAATGATAGTCTGTCTGGATACTCCTGCATAGGCTGCAACTTCTTCCTGGGTCAGGCCGAACTTCTCCCGCATTTCACGCAGGCGATTTTGCATCTTTTCACCGCCTTATATTAATGTAAAGCTAGCTTTACATACATAGTAAGATGTATGCGTGTCAATGTCAAGTTAACTTTACAGATAAATTATAACGGCTTGGAGGACATGTTCTCAGAATGCCGAAAAGTTGTTCAACCTATAATGAATAGACACTATGAATACCGGGACCTGGTGAGTTAAGAGTTTTTGGGAAATGCTAATGACGACTGTTTGATGGAGAAGGCTCATAAAATCTAACCTAACCGCATTAGGTGATGCAAAAATGGTTCGGTATTTGAGATTATAATCTGAAGCAATTTGGCAAATCCTAAAAGGTAAATCCCAATGAATTGCTTAATTTGGTCAGCAATGCTCGTACACATGATGATTCAAAGATAAATCACCCGAACCGAAATTGGCTTATTTTGGTCCCATCAACTACAGAATGAATGGATTGAAATCACAGGGGACAAGACCCTGGAATTCCTAAAATTCGAGCATTAGCCAATATGGATTAATTGAAATAAAATAGTTCACCTTTTTCTGAGTGATGGCATGATTCTTGCTATATTCACTACGGTATATAAAAGGGAACTCAAACATTTGGTAACTATAAAGTACTGCAAAGGATTTAATAGAAGAAAGGGAGATGACAGAATGGACTTCAAACTGAGTGAAGAACATGAAATGATTAGGCAATCCGTACGGGATTTTGCTGAGGGAGTACTGGCTCCTAAAGTAGCCGAACGGGACGAGCAGGAGTATTTTGATCCTGAAGTATTTGCCAAGATGGCTGAACTAGGTTTAACCGGCATACCCTTTGAACCTGAATATGGTGGAGCTGGTTTTGATTACATCGCCTACGCTATCGCAGTAGAAGAACTGGGCAGGGTTGATCCTTCTGCTGCAGACACTCTTTCATCACATGTCAGTCTAGGTGCATGGCCTATTTGGAAATGGGGTACTGAAGAGCAGAAGAAAAAGTTTTTAGTTCCCTTAGCTGAAGGTTCGAAGCAAGGTGCTTTTGGCCTGACGGAATCCAATGCCGGCAGTGACGCTATGGGTATGACCACTAAAGCTGAACTGGATGGTGATGAATGGGTTTTGAATGGTCGTAAAATATTTATCACCAATGCTGGAGCAGCTGATATTTATGTGGTTTTTGCTCGTACTGGCCCCAAAGAAATGAAGAGTAAAGCCTTTAGCGCGTTCATAGTGGAAAAAGGAACACCCGGGTTCAGCTTTGGTAAGTTTGAACGCAAAATGGGATTAAGAGGTACCCAAAACTGTGATTTGGTTTTCGAGAATTGCCGTATACCCAAAGAAAACCTGTTAGGTAAAGAAGGCGAAGGATTCAAGATGGCTATGCAAACATTGGACGGTGGACGTATTGGCATAGCTGCCCAAGCGGTAGGTCTCGCCCAGGGAGCTTTTGAATATGCCCGTGATTATGCTAAACAGAGGGTTCAGTTTGGGAAGCCCATCTCAGCATTGCAGGCTATTCAGTTTAAACTAGCTGATATGGCTTTGGAAATAAAAGCTGCCCGCTTGCTTACTTATGACGCAGCCTGGAAAAAGAGCAATGATATGCCCTACTCTGTGGATGCGGCCATGGCAAAATTAAAGGCCTCGGAAACCGCCATGTGGACCACTACTCAGGCGGTACAGATTCTAGGTGGTTACGGGTACACCCGTGAGTATCCGGTAGAAAGAATGATGAGAGACGCTAAAATTACCGAAATTTATGAAGGTACCAGTGAGATTCAGAGAGTGGTTATTGCTAATAACATTCTTCGATAAAGTGAATTATAGAACACCAAACCCACAGATTTATTCTGTGGGTTTGGATATTTAACTGTACCAATAATGAACCTCTGTCACATAAACGTGACACTCTACCTTCAGCCGCAAAATTTCTTTTTTCAAGCCCTTACTGCTAAGCGTTCCAAAATCGTGACAATTCTATTGCTGCTCTATCAATTATAAAACTTCCCTCCATAACCTTAGTCTCGCTGTTGGATAAAGAAGTATACGCAATTTAATCAATTCGACATTATTCATGTTTTATTGGCATAGGTTTTGCAATAAAAAAAACAAAGTTCGGACAAAATACATGTGTAATAGCTAAAGTTACGTTCTGCATGAAAATCTTAGGTTCATTTATCCCGACTTAAACAGGAACATTGTTGGAAGGGTTGGGATGGGTATAACTTTCTAAAAAAGGAGGGCAGCCGTAAAAAATTCCCAGAATACTAAGATAAGGAGGTAATCCTAATGAGTCAAAATGATGCTGTAAGACTTGAAGTTGTTGAATTCATGGGAAAGAAGCTCAACTTCCTTGATTTAGGCAAGGATATAGCCCCGGAAATTCCAGTGTATCCTGGCCATATGAAAACAGCCTTTTGGTGGCACAAAACTCATGAAGAGACCAAATTCACTCTGGGAGAAAACAGCAAATATCCCTATGGTTTTGGTGTGAAAGGAATTATAACCTGTGACCACACATCCACCCATGTAGATGCAGTTTATCATTTTGATCCCAACAAGTCCCATTTGTCGGTGGACAAGATCACTTTAAAAGAGCTTATTGCTCCCGCCGCCTGGATTGATTTGTCCTTTGTTAAAGGCCGGGTGCATATCACTATTGATCATTTAAAGAGAGCTTTGGATGAGGCCCAGGTTACCCTGAAACCAGGTATGATATTGCTCTATTGGACCGGCATTGAGCCTTATAGTGAGACGGATCCTTATTATTATTTAAGCCAATATCCCGGTTTAGACAAAGAAGCCACCACCTGGCTGTTGGATCAAGGTTTGGTAAACATTGGTACTGACGCTGCCAGTTTGGATACACCAGCCGATATTGACTATCCCAATCATACGGTTCATGCAGAAAGGGAAGTAGTACACACGGAAAGCTTGGTCAATATTACCAAAATCCCACGTCATGATAATTTCTATGTAGCAATGTTCCCCCTGAAATTCCGTGGATTGACTGGAAGTCCGGTAAGAATCTTTGCTATCTGGGAAGATGAATAGGAGGCAGACTAATGGCTAAGCTAAGTGCGGATTTAAGCGGAAAAGTTGCAGCAGTCACCGGCAGCGGAAATGGCATCGGCAAAGCCTGTGCGTTAGCCATGGTTGAAAACGGTGCTTCTGTAGCTTTAATTGATTATTCCGCGGAGGCTCTGGAGCAGGCTCGCCAGGAAATAGAAAACCGTGGCGGGAACTGTCGAACTTATGTATGTGATGTAACCAAGGTTGATCAGATAAAAGATACTTTTGCCTCTATTGCTGCTGATTTTGGCCGTCTGGATATTCTGGTAAACTCGGCAGGAGTTAATGTACAGCAGAGAGCTGAAGACGTAACTGAAGAAGCTTGGGACAAAGTAATGAATACCAATGCGAAGGGGACTTTCTTCTGCTGTCAGGCGGCAGGGAAAATAATGATGAAGCAAAACCGCGGTAAAATCATTAACCTTGGCTCAGCCATGTCAGTGGTTGGTTATGTAAAGCGTTCATCTTACTGTGCCAGTAAAGGAGCAGTTGCTCAGTTGACTAAAGTATTGGCTGGGGAGTGGGCACCCTATAACATTACAGTTAATACAGTCGCTCCTACTTTTATATATACACCCTTTACCGAGCCTATGTTTAAGGATGAAGAGTTTCATAATGATGTCAAACGACGCATACTGCTGGGACGAGTAGGCGAAGTTGACGATGTAGTCGGCGCAGTTCTCTACCTGGCATCGGATGCAGCCGATTTTGTCACTGGTTCGATTATGATGGTAGATGGCGGCTGGACTGCCTGGTAATTATAGTGCTACTAGTGTGAATCCCAATTTATTAGAGGAGGTTGGCACATATGGCAGGAAGCTCATGGATGGTTGGTGTAACAATCATATATATACTGGCAATGATCGTTTTAAGCTGGTGGGTTGGTAAAAAGACCACCAGTAATGAAACCGAATTTATGATCGGCGGAAGAGAATTCACCCCTCTAATGACTGCAGTTGGTAATGGTTCGATTCTTATTTCTGGTGGATACTTGCCCGGTATAGTCATGTACGGGTATATGTTTGGTGTAGGTGGTATGTGGTTCTACCTGGGCTGGGGCACCGGTGCTTTAGTGGCCTTGTTGTTATGGGCCGGATTCTGGAGAACCAGTGGTGCTGTAACCCCCACCGAATGGTTTGAATATCGTTATGGCCGTGGAGGCCGCTTAGCTATTACGGTGGTAATCCTGCTAGCCTCGTTAGCTATTCTTGGCTGGCAGTATGTTGGCAGCGGCGGAATTCTGGCCGGTGCTCTGGGAATCAGCACCCCTGCAGCCATTGCCATTGTGGGTATAGTAGTAACCCTGTATGTTGCCCTGGGTGGCATTTGGGCTGCTACCGCTACTGACTTAGTTCAATTTACCTGGGTATTTTTGGTCGTTTTTGTAGCTTTGCCCTTATATCTTTTGATTAATCATGGTATGCCTGATGCAGCTCAGCTGCCGGCCAACTTCACATCCTGGCCTTTTGGAACTTTGACAGTAGTCAAATTTATTGTTCCTTCTGTACTCACCTTCCTTTTGATGCATCAATCACTGTTGAACCAATCCCCCTATTGGGCCAGATCGGCTGGTACCAGAAGCCTAAAGGTAGTGCAGAAAGGCTGGATCTGGACCGTAATAATAGCTTACAGTACTGGTATAGTTGGTGCTTACATCGGTATGTGGACCCGCCAGTTAATCCCCAACCTGGAAAGTGCCAATTTAGCGTTAGGTGCATTGCTAAACATTATTCCGGTTCCTCTGGCTGCATTGGTAATGGCCGGTATTATGGCGGCCACCATGTCTACCAGTGACATTTACCTGGTTTCCGGCGTAAACCAGCTGGTACGTGATATTGCCCAGTATTATCTGAAGATTAAAGACAGTGTCAAGCTTCTTAATTGGGCTAAATGGGGAACAGTTATTTATGGCATGACAGCGGTTATCTTTGCTATAGTTTGGACCCGTGGTTTGGGATTGCTGTTTGCTTTTGGAACCGGTATAGGCGCCCCACTGTTCATTTTCTACCTGGATTCCTGGTGGCTGAAGATCGGCAATGGAAAAGGCGCTGTAGCTTCCGTAATTGCATCTCTGGGTACCGTTCTTTACTGGGAGATACTAACCACCAACTACCAGAATGTTCATACCCTGTGGCTGGTATTCCCGATTTCCTTTATTACCCTGGTGGTAGTCAGCCTCTTAACCAAGGAGAAAGATACTGTCAAGGTTATACCGGAGGGATCCTCTCCCAGTCAGCTGGGTGTACAATTATTGGTTGCCATTATGAAAGGTTATAATAACACCGCTGCCATGACTAATATTCTTTCTACCTATTCCTTTGAAAAAGAACTGCAGGCAGCCGATGTTCATCGTGAACTGGATGTTCTGGAAAAGAGCGGTTTTGTTACCCGGGAGAGAGAACGGGGTATTAAACAGCTGTTCTTCAGCCTAACGGAGAAAGGTGAAAAAGAAGCTCTGAAGCATATTCCGGAAAAGGATGCCCAACTGCTGTCCAAAGACCAGATCGACAGCAGGGGACTGGAGTTTATGCGTTCTCTGAAGAATGATCGGGTCGCCTTGCACCAGTTGGCAGAACAACAGCGAACCCCGATGATTGAATTAGGAGCAGTAGCAGAGCGGCTCACTGAACTGGAATTAGTCGAGATCGTTGGTCAAGGCCGTATATATGTACAGCTTACCGAAAAAGGCAAGCGGCTGGTGGAAGCTTCTGCCTAATTGGCTAATATCCTAAATTGAAAATAAGACACCCTGTCACATTAGACAGGGTGTCTCAGACTGTCAAAGAAGTCTATTAATGGTTAGAAGTTCGAGATTGCCACGCCCCTCCGGGGCTCGCAATGACACATAAGATGGCCTTCTGGTATGTCATCGGCCGTTCCGGCACTACCGATGTTCACTATCGTTCACGGCTAATGTTGCGAGGAGCATAGCGACGTGGCGATCTCTTTTTAGCAACTTTTTTGAGACTCTCAGACACCCTGTTGACTTAGAAAAAGGGGAGGATGATTTATGCAGTAATGCCGGTTCAATGCGGCACAAGGCCAATCTAGCTCCGGTCCAGCTCCGGCGAAAAAACTATATCAACATAAAGATGAGGAGCAAAGAACCAGATGGCAGCTGCTCGATACTAGTTGGTATCTTTAGCTTTACTGGTCTTTCGGTTGGCCGCCAACTTTTGAGAGAATATCGGGTACCATCTCCACGATGCGATCCATAGCTCCCCGACCACTTAGCGGGAGGACACTTACATCGTTTTTCTTGACAACAATAATGGCAGTAGGAGTTATCTTACCACCAGCTCCTCCTCCTCCTCCTTCACCATCGTTCCCCTTTTGATCCTTTCCGGAGCCAACCCCATTCCCGGCACCAAATGTGACGCTGATAACAGGAATCAAAGTTATTTCGCCAACCTGCAGAGGTTGGCCAACTACTGTTTCTGTACGGAAAAACTTCTGCAACTGCTCGAATATGGCCGTCATACTTTCGGTAAAATTCATCTTGGATACCTCCTAAAATCATCTTGCTTATATCCTATACACTGCTTTTAGGCAGTGGGTTGCAGAGAAAAGCGTGAATGAGCCTTTTTATTTCGGCGAAGCTCACGCATAGGGGCGGAGAAGAAGAATCTTGCTCCATAGAATAATAGTACCGATATAATAATTCTGCCTTTGGCTTGAACCTCGATGTACTGTTCCGGTGAATCCCATACCGGTTGCAGGTCTACTTTACTGTGAGGAATCTTTTCCAAAAACTGAAGCACTAAAAAGAGAAGAACTGTATCACAGGGGTCATCTAAACCAATTCTCCCCTGTATAATGATCGACTTGGGCATGATATGCTTAACAACTGCTCTTACTACCAACCAGGTTTGTTGAATTAAGGGAAGGTTTATCCAGGATCTAACAGAAAATAATTTAGTCGGAGCGGCTTTTTTGCGGTTATTCCGCGCAGATGTATTCTGGCCGGTTGTATGCTTCAGTGAAATGGTTTTTCTGGCAATAAGCAGAGTAGGTTGCTGGTAAGATGTTTCGTAAACAAATGACACCAGACCCAAAGCATGACCGTGAATACCAAGCTGCCGCCCGTTAAGATGAAGACTGATCTGGTAGGAAAGGGGCAATACCATTAGGATAAGGAACAATAAAATTATTGCTGCCAGTATCCCTAGTAAAGTATATATAATGATCATTTTACTAATCCCTTT
The DNA here is from genome assembly GCA_029550685.1 of Bacillota bacterium. Taxonomy (GTDB): domain Bacteria; phylum Bacillota; class Syntrophomonadia; order Syntrophomonadales; family Syntrophomonadaceae; genus DTU018. The sequence continues at coordinate 2,868 of JAKPGY010000109.1, read as the reverse complement.
CTAACCAAACGGCTTATAACCGATATCTTACTTTTGGGTTGATTTGACCCCCTGGGCAGCCATCTGGGAATGGGAAGAAAAGAAGTATAGTAGTACGCATATTTCAGGTTTCCCAAGGATATGTTATATAAGTCACCAAGCCCTATACTGTTTTCGTGAACCGGTAGCTCTGCTTGTATTTGTTTTATTGCCTGGAGCCTGACCCTTTCGAATTCTGCTGCGTGTGGTGCAGGAGTGCTCAAATGATACAGATCCCAATCGATTATTTTGCACTGATTTACTAAACTGCGGCAATCGGAACACATTTTTAAGTGTTCATGAAATAATTGATGCTCTGCATTTCCCCAGTCACTGTCCAGCCATTCCTGCCAGGTTGATATATCAGGGCATTTAATCATGATCAGGCCTCCATCCATCCATAGCGTCGCATAGCATCCATTAATAGGCGGCGGGCTCTATATATATCGCTTTTGACTGTTCCTACCGGCTTGCCAAGAATTTGGGAAATTTCCTGATAGGACATCTCATCCATATAGCGCATGGTAATTTCCAGCCGGTAAATATCCGGCAAGAGCAGAAGGCAGCGGGTCAAAAGATCATGTTCTGCCAGTTGGTTATCCCAGTTACTTCCATATACTCCGGCTAGCTGGTGGAGAAGGGAACGACCATCCTCCTGAATAGTGTCCAAGGACAGATGGTCATGCTTTTTCTTATCACGATAGTAGTTTAAACAGGTGCGAACTGCCACCTGTTTCGCCCAGGGTAAAAAGGGCAGCTTTTCATCATAACGATCAATGAAACGAAACAGTTTAATGTATACTTCCTGTAAAACATCCAGAGCTTCTTCTTTATCATAGGTATACCCATAACAGATCCGGTACAGGCTCTGTTCGATCTGCTGGATAAGTTGATCAAATGCCTGCAAGTCGCCTTCTTTGCATCTTCGAATCAACGAGCGATGGATATCCATATAATACCCCAAAACTGTTGCTGTTATATATTACACAGAATAGGCTGGTGCGGTTGCAGATAATAAATAATATAAAAAAGCCCTCATTCGGAGGGCTTTTTAGTAACTGTATTTTCAACTGGTTGGGAAGGTGATATCCGCTCACTCAATTGACGGTACATAATGTCCGCAATTCCCAGGGTATTGGATTGACTGATTAGTTTGGCATACTCGTCAAAAAGCATGGATTCGAATATATCCATGGCAAGACTATCACCCAGCCATCCGCTTTTGGGTATGGTCTGGCGCATCGAATTCAATACTTTGGACACCAGTACACTCTCCATGTCCTGACAAGCCTGGAGAAGCCTCTTTTCGTCCCCGCTGCTCATAGCTTTATTCAGAATGGTAGCGAAGTCTTTAGTAGATTTATTCGAAACATCTGGTTTAATTAAATCAGTCATGTTCTGCATCAGGTAAGCAGGGTCGGTTATTTTCACCAATAGCCCCCCTATCTGCGTAAGTTAGAAGCGGTTTGCAGCATTTCGTCAGAAGACTGGATAACTTTGGAGTTCATTTCATAGGCTCGTTGAGCAGTAATCAGATTGACCATTTCTTCTACGATCTGAACGTTAGATGCCTCCATATATCCGGACATCAGACTGATAGTCTGATCCTCTTCAGGATCCCAATCTACAGGTTCCCCCGAGTTATCGGTTGCTTGATACAAGTTCTTGCCTAGTTTTTGTAATCCGGCCGGATTCACGAAAGTTGCTAATTCCAATTGGCCGGCTTCTTGAATTTCTTCGTCACCGGGTATCTTATAAGTAACCATACCATTGCTCTCGATGGTTATATCATAAGCTTGCGGATCCAGGGCTTCAACTCCCACATAGTAATAACCATCGGCATTTACCAGCCGACCTTCGGCATCTATTTTTATACAGCCATCCCGGGTATAAAGGTAATCATCATAGCCGGGAACTTCTACTTTAAAAAATCCAGTACCCTGTATAGCTACGTCCATGGGGTTACCAGTTTCCTGTAAATTTCCCTGGGTAAACAGGGTATAACTTACTACTGGATGTACCCCCAGGCCCACTGCCAGGCCGCTGGGTTCGATCAAATCCTCATTAGCTATTGGACGTCGAATATTTTGATAGAGTAAATCCTGAAATTCTACGCGTTGACGCTTGAAACCGGTGGTGGTTACGTTGGACATGTTGTGAGCCAGGGTGTCGATATTCATCTGCTGGGCATACATGCCTGTGCTGGCCGTGTAGAGAGACCTCATCATGGCTGTAATCCTCCTTGCACATGCTAATAGCGGTGCATCAGTCGTTCAGCACCGCTGCGGGCCTCTCTCACGAGTCCAGCCCGCTTTTTTTCAGTTATCTAATGTATCGAAAAGATGAAATGAAACCTTTAACAAAAAAATGGTTTAAATCATGGCTATAAAACAGCCCTTGCGGTGATAAGAAAGACTACTATATTGTCATTGCCCTAAAGGCCTACTTATGTACCCGTACGGCGATTATTATATAGTGAGCGATAGCGAACATCGGGGGGCATTAGGAAAATGATACAATTAGGAAGCTATTTTCACAGCAATTATCACCTGAATAACAGGCAACGATAAACAAAAACTTAAACCTGTCATCGCGAGGAGCAAAGCGACGTGTCGATCTGTTAACTCAAATCGTTAGTTGACTAGAGATTGCCACGCGCTGGTGCGGTCACATTTATCACCTGTGGTGCAGACCACGGACGAAAACATCGGATACGGCTTAAGCAGAGTATTAGCCGGGCGAGTAACTACGACGAGCCGTGGCAGCACACGGCGAAACTGAGGGCTGCGAAGCGGAGCGAGAAACAGGATGTTTCGAGCAGCGAGTACTGAGTGCATGGATGCCGAATTA
>JAKPGY010000101.1 GCA_029550685.1 Bacillota bacterium | reverse complement strand
CAGATGCCCTCTCTCCGGGGAATCATCTGCCTGGAGGAAGATTACCAGGGCAATGGCGAGAATACCTGGGGATTGCAGGAGTTCCGAGCAGCGGGCAGGAGCCACTCCCTGCCAGCTTCTGAATTGCCAGTATACTGGCTGCGTCTAAGTCTCGAGGACCGCGCCCGCCTTGATTACACCAAAAGTACTACCGGTGAATTAAGATGGGAACTGACCAGGCACGGTGAATGGATAAAATCCGAGCCCAGGGGACTGCGCCGGATCTTGTCCGAGAACCTGCAGGGCAAGCCCAGCAATGTATATCCTACCATTATGTCCATACCCAACAGCAGCGAGATAATGTACGCTCTTTATGCCATGATAGCAGTGGGAGCATTGATAAAATACGGTCCAGGACCGTCCAAGATCCAAAAACTGCCTGATCTCCATACTCTGCGCCAGGCTGCCAACGGCTAATTAAACCCGCGAAATTTCTTAGGGGAAGGGTTGCTTCAGGGGGCAAACCTTCCCCTGATGACTTTCTGTCAGTCTTTTAATTGGCGTAAAAAATGTATGACTGGTCCCCGTTTTAGGTCTTCGTGGCAGAATTGGTTGCGGTAGTTGCGCAGGCACCCTTGACAGCTGGCATCTCCTTCTTCCCCGCCACATTCACACGCTTCTAGCTTTTCCCGAGTGCGCTCAAGTATTGTCTTTAATACATCCGGTTCAGCCATGCGATAAACATGACCGGCCCCACCCGGTACATCATCGAAAAGAACCAGCTCCGGTGAGTAAAGACCTCCGTTGGGATGATAGATACAACCGTCCAAATCCTGCCGTTCTATGTCCAGCACGCTACTGGCACCTTCCAACAGGCCATATAAAAGGGATAACCAAAAACCACTATCGGTATTCTGGTAGCCTTGAAAGTTTATCCGAAGGATATCGCTATAAAACTGATGACCTAAAGAATAGCGCTTTATTAGGGTACCGCTGCACCTCTGCCCCCAGGGTGTTTGATGAGAAGCAGGAACTTTATCCGTGCCCATACAGGCAAAACCGCAGAGAGGACAAACCCGGAATCCATGGCTGCCTTTATTTATTACCACCAGTTTTCCCTGGGACTCGGCAATGGCCTCAATCCTCACCCGGGGATAGTCAAGGATAACGCTTTTGGGTTCAGTACTCGTATTGCCCGGGGAGAAAAATACCCGGGTCGAGTAAGTACGCTCCGGTTTTTGCTCCCGGGGACGCTGGGGAGGTTCGGGAGAAGAAATAAAACCAAAGTCGGGAATGATAAAAGTACCCTGGTTATTCCCAAAGGGCCGGTCGCAAACCGCACACTTCTGGAGTTTTTCTTCAAACTCGGCTCGCTGCGGATAAAAATTGTGGCAATGCTTGCAAATGGCATAATCATAGGTATCCCATTGCTTACCGGGAGGCAGTTTAATATACCTGGACGTCCACAGCTTTCCTGCCGCCACTACTTCACTTCCCGGAGCATACTCGGACAGGGCAATGCGCAAATCTCTGTCCAACTCCACCATGCGCGCCTCCTCGGAATGGTGAATTATACTCAATTCAACCACATCCACCGGGAACCCATACTTAGGCAGCACATTGCGGGAAGAAAGAAAACTGATCAGGTTCCTTTCTTTTATGGTTCTGATCAGGCGGGACAGGTGATCAATGCCCCCCTGATTATTTTCAAAACGCCGGCGGCGCAGGTTTTCCAGCTCAGTTACATCATTGACTACCTCATCTTCCGCCCGTTTTAGTACACCAGGGTCTTCAAAAAGGTGATTTATCCAGGACCAATCCTCGATTCCCAATATAGGCTGCATATCCCGCGGTACAATCCGCCGCAGGGAATCCACCAATTCAGCCGGGCGGCCTTGCAGGTAATCCAGGAAAAGATCATGGCCGCAAATGTCCGGAGCAAAAAAGAAATCCTGCACCTGTTCAAAATAATCGGGGTATTGTCTCCAGAAAGAGGCCAGAGCCACGGCATTAACATGTCTTTGGATAATTTTGGGGTTTTGCAGCTGAAAATGAGGAACTCCTATCTTGCCTGCCACCATGTGCAGAGGATTGCGAAAATGGTCCAAATCATGGGAACGCCGCTGGGCATAGGTAAGCACAAAAGCGGTAGATTCCACCCGCCGCCCGGCGCGGCCAGCCCTTTGCACATAATTGGCGGCTGAAGGCGGCACATTGCGCAGTAAAACCGCTTCCAGTTCCCCCACGTCAACCCCCAGTTCAAAGGTGGTCGAACAGCTTAATACATTAACCTGCCCTTGGTTAAATTTAACCTGCAAATCAGCGGCGGCTTCACTGGTCAGCTGCGCTGTATGTTCCCGCACGATCATTCTCCGGGGTGTGAGTCCGGTATACAAGCGATAGTAATGATTATCCCGCAGCATTTCCCGGGGATCACAAGGCACCAGAGTCCCGGAACAACGGTAATTGGGACACACGCCCCGCAAGTTATACAGAGTGAGACTGCGGCAGCGATCGCATCTGTACCACTGCAGGTCCGGTTTAACCTGGGTGGGCTGAAGCTCCCACATCTCATAGCGCAGCTGCCGGGCATTTATATCCCGGTTTATTGTCACTTCCGCAAAATAGTCATGTACCTGCCTCCCCAGGCGAAAGTCTTTTTCCCATATTTTCTCCAGGGCAAAACGGCAATCCTCAGGAGTGGGACGCCCTTCCAGCCGTGCTGCCAAGCGGTGCAGATAATCCAGGCGGCTGTTGAGGTGGCGCGGATTCCAGCCAATAATGCCCCACTTGGTAACCTGTGTATTTGAGTGAGAGCGAACTGCTATTTCCCGGTTGCGCGGCTGAAAAAGCTCATCCCTCGGGGAAACATTCTCGGGAAATAGTACCGCTCCCTGGCGTCGCAGACTGTTTATAAGCACCTGAAACAGCATCCAAACTTCATCGCTGCTCAGGTTCCAGGGAGGCCGAGTTAAGGCGGGAAAAGGACTCCAGTCTTCAGGCTTGATCAAGGTAAAGCCCAGCAGCCCCAGCCCTTCCAGGTTGATATGAATGTCCAGACCCAGGAATTCGAACATAACCCAGCGCCACACTTCGTTAAATTGCTCCTGGGGAGTTTCCCTCTCGATGAAAAATCCGGAGCGGCGAGCCTGCTCCACCAATGCCCGGGCCAAATCAGACAGGCGCCATCCGTAGGTGAGAATATCGGAACGGTGTGTTTCCAGGGCTTTCAAGATAAGTACCCGGCGGAGTATCTGGCTGTATGTACGATCCAGGTAAGGAGCAAAGAAAGCCGCGTCCTGTCGGCTGTCGGAAAAAATCAGCAGACGCGGCGGTTCTCTGTTTGCGCTTAAATTCATGACTTCCTCTGGAGCGCTCTCCCAGCCGTCGTCAGTGGAGGCAGGTATTGAGATTTGTCTGCTCAAGCTGGTATTTACAGATTTATCCTGGTCCAACTGCTGGTAGAGGGCAGTGGCCAAAACACTGGCGGTGGCATCCGTACCGGTTAAGAAACGCCACACCATACCAGTCATGCTTCTTTTGCCGCAGGCCAGGCAAGTGGTTACCTTGCCCTCTTCGCTGACCGGCGCTTGCAGCAAATACTGGTAGTGCTCAGGTCCGCAATCACAGGGAGGCAAAACCGAATTAGCCAGATCCATGGTTCCGCATTTGCCGCAAATAACCAGTCTTATTTGTTTATAATCCAGATTGGCTCCGCCGCTTACTTCCGTTTCATCATCTTCGTCCAACTCCTCTGCGGATACTGCTTTGCCCAGCAGATAAAAATAACTGACTTTGTGTTCGTCATCTATGCGGGGAGGCTCAAGCTTGGCCGGAAACTTATCAGTAACTGTCCCGGCCAGGTAGGTGGCCCCGCAGTTCCGGCAGGAAGCCAATTCGAAAACCGGGTAGCGATGTCCTGCTTCCTCAACATAATTGCGCCTTTCCAAAAATAGCCGGGGGATGGGCTCCAGCTGCTGATAAACCCCTTCCACCGCCCGCACAAATAAATGATAGCGAGCCGGAATTAAGGATTGCCAGCCGGGGCTGGGACGGGCCATTTTGGCCAAATCAACCAGGGCAACTACTTTGTCCATCCGATCATGATCATTACCAAAGAGCTCTTGGGCGGCCTCCTCCAGCAGGCACGGGCTTTCCTGCAGTTTCCTTTGCAGATTAATGACCCTTTGATCATGTTTTAACAGGTGATACAAAAAAGCCGGCCAGCCGCTTTCTTGAGCAGCAGTCACAGCTTGCTGAATCAATGATTCCGGCAAACCAGCTTGCCTGCCAATCCTGGCTAAATCTTCAAGAACATCCGTAGCTTCTCCAGACAATATGGTTTGGTACCAGTGTAAATACAATTCCGAATTGTACTCCAGGCTTAGGCAGTCACCCTCAATGCTAACCATCGGCAACCTGGTGGCATAAACCACATCCTGTCGATCCGGGTTACCCTCATCCCACTCAAAAGGCTCGCCGAACAACCTGCTGGCAAAAGCTGCTACTGCCGGGGCGTCCTGGCGCCCATTTCCCAGGGTGGCGCTGGTAGCCACACATTGCAAGTGTCCTTCATCGGATGAGAAAATGCGCTCCTTCAAGCGCCTGATTAGCATGGCCATTTCAATTCCCCTGGCACCCGAGAACGTATGGGCTTCATCCACTACCAGGTATCGCCAGTGACGGGCCAAGGGACCATCAAAGAAAACCGTATCTTTTGGCCTTAGCAGAAGGTATTCCAGCATCGCATAGTTGGTGAGCAGGATATGGGGAGGACTGCTGCGCATTTCTTCCCGGGATATCAATTCATTTTCCAGGGGATCACAGCTAAAGACTTTACGATAATGCTCCAAGGCATCGTTTTTTCTTTCTAGAGTTTCACCAATATAGCGTCCAAAGGTTATCTGCGGACAATCTTTTAATAGATTGCGCAAACGCTTGACCTGGTCATTAGCCAAAGCATTCATGGGGTACAACAGCAAAGCCCTTACCCCCGGGCCTAGAGAACCTTGTTCATATTCTTGCAACAAATCACTTACAATCGGTAATAGAAAGGCTTCCGTTTTACCACTGCCGGTTCCTGTAGCTACCACAAGGTTGCGTCGCTTAACCAGCAGTTTGGTTATAGCCTCTTCCTGATGCTTGTATAAGATCATTTCCGGCGAAATTGCTGATAATTTTAGCAATGATTTACTTAACACTCCAGTATCAACCATCTCACTGATGGTTTTCCCCCGGGCAAATTCTGGAGTAGCCTCCAAAATAGGGCCTTTTATTAAGCGGCCCGGCTGATTTAGCAAGCGGGTAAACTCCTCTTGCAGAGCACGGTCCATGAAGCTAAAAGTGGAAGAGAGATAGCTGATATAGCTATCCTGGATCGCCCTAGCAGCATGAAAAGGATTTATACTCATTCATTTTTCCCTCCCCACACAGTTGCAACCATAGTTTTTTCACGTTCCCATAGTATCTCAGCAATTCTTTCCCAGGCTGGTGGTCCATTTATCTGCAATTGTTTCCATTCCTCGGCAGTAAATTGATGAATTAACGGCAGAAGCGGGTTGTTCAATTGAAATTTTTCGCTATACATCCTGGCTAAATCATTAGACTTCAGCGTCCAAAACAAATGAGCGTCCACATCACTTACTACCGCTAAGCAACTACAACTATGGTGATTATTTAACCAGTAATCTAAATCATGACAAAACTCACCCTGGCGAGGGCAACCAGGTTGGCTGCATACAACAGCATGGGCCACCTTTAGGTCGATCACCCCTCCCCTCCCTTTGATAATTAGCTGATGTTCTTTGGGCAGGGTTAAGCGGCATTCCTGATCATGTTTTAGCGCCTTCAAAATCGTGTCATTGAAATGCCCAGGCAACTGTAACACTATGGGGTATCTCTCATCAATCATCCCGGCAACGACAAAACTTAATAACTCCGGGGGTAAATCATAGGGAAAAGTAGTAGGGCTATATAAATTTTCTACAGGGGCAGCCCCAGGCAGCAGGTAAAAGTTCAGAGTAGCTTCTCTATGTACAGGCCAAATTCCGATCCAATGGAAGTATTGGTCATCAGATAATTGATCATTCTTAATTGACTGGTGTTTGGAGTAAAATTCGTTGAAGTTTATTTCACCGTGTTTACACCCAAACTTATGCACCCGATAGATAACTTTCCCACTCTGGCGACCTAAGAGAATAATCCTTACTCTTTGTACCTCATCCGGATGGGAGAGCCATCCAATAAGGTTTTGTTCTTCATTGCTGCTGTCCTGGTATAGTCCCAGTAGCACAGGGGTTTTCCCTGTGAAGGTACAGTCAAGACAGTTCCCTAGTTGTTCCGAAGGAAACTGCTTTACTGGTTCCACATCCCATGGATCCTCCAGGGTAAATAGCAGCCGGTAATATCCTCCGCTCATATCATCACCGGATATCTCCAATTCAAACTGGCCATCCGGAATGGGAAACTCTTTAGGTGGGAGCCAGGCTTGATCTAGCTGCCATATATTTGCAACCCGGTCAGTAGCCGGCCTTTTCTCCTTCCAGCCAAGCAATAAAGTACCATCCTCCTTTTCGCTTATCTGCAGATCCTGTACTTCCCATTGGCAGTGGACAGTAAACAATAATCCCTCGCCAATTGCTTGGCGGCGCTGATTATATACCATAATTCCAATCTTTTTAGTTGCAGCTCCTTGACTCAGTGAATCAAACCAAGGCAACAGGTCAAATTCCGCGTGATAATCTTTTAGGGGAACAGGACGACCCTGGGGCACTCCATCTATTTGCAAAATTACACATTTAGCAATAGATAATGGTACATACACTTGCAAACTGATTCTCTGGGCACCTATCCAGTCACTTAGCCAGTATTCTCCTATTTGGCTACTCCATTCCTCTCTGTCCTCTAATTTATGCAAACGCCATTTCACCCGCGGAATTTCCAATGTAACCGGTAGCTGTGTATAACTGTCAGATAACTCCCCCTGTAAACTATCTGCCGAAGACGAAAAAGCAATCTCATGTACGTCATCTTCCACTTGACGCAAAAAGGCTGGAGGGAATGGAGTAAAGCGGCAATCCATAGGTGCCATAAAGGTTAAGCCAGTCGTTTCGTCTGTTGCCATTTCCGGCCAATATAGTGTTTCTTCATATTCCCAGTCCAGTTCTGGGAAGACTGCCAAACTAATGACATATTCACTCCAGCCAGGTCCACGCAACCGTATGCGGTACCATCCGTGAGGTTCCTCATTAAAGAGCGAAAATAACGGAATATATACATCATTAGCCTTACGGGTAAACTCAATCTCAGACAAGTGGACATTTTCATAGCCAGAGTTTAACGAGCGTATCCCCAATTCCCAGTCTTCGGGTTCGGTTCCTGTCATGGGCAAAGTTATGCCTTCCGGTAGCTTAACATATAAAGGATCACCATTAATCCATATACCTGGTTTTATTTGACCTCCGCTCAATTTCACCTGAGGAACTTCCTTAAAAGTCAAAGTATAATGGTGACCTTCATTATCCATCAGAATAATTTCACTGGCACTGGAATTTACCGGATCAATCAGGAACATAATGCCTCCCGGCCCAATTTGCGGCATAGACTCCTCGGCCAGGATGGGTATTTCTGTACACAAGGTCGTCCCATACAACAACAGCAGCCATAGTCTGGATCGGGGTAATTCTGTCTTAGCAAGTAACAGCCCGGTTTCATTGAAAACAAGAGCAGGATAAAATTTTATACTCGTTTCCACTATCCATTCCCGCTGTAAAATGTTTTCTATAAATATTCGCACCCGATAATATGGGTGAACTTTGGTTATAGGGATAGCCAACGGCCTGGTTTCCAGCCATCCTGCCTGATCTAAAGACTTATAGAGTCGAATAGTATGTTTATACATCAGTGTATTTTCGTCTCCGCCAGAAATAATTAAGGTAGCGATTCCTGGCAAAACATCTCCTTCAACATGATAAGTCTGCCGAGAAAAGATCATTTCCAGGTTACCTTCCAGGAGATTCAGTTCTAAATAAGGTGCTCGTGAATACTCCTTGGTAATTGATGAAGTGGTTTGTTCTTTGTGAGATTCGGAAAAGAAATCCTCGTTTAATTGCTCAATTAGCTCCTGTAGATGCTTTCTAGCCCAGGTTGGCAACATAGCGCTCTTTGTTTCGTTGGCATGTTCTATCCTTTGACAAGCAATTACCAGATTAATGCTTTCCATAATCCAAGCTTGCGCCCATTCGCCACCGTAAAGTAGAAAACGAGCTACAGGTTCATCTAAACCAGTAAAAATACCTGGCTGCTTCATCAGGCGCTGATATTTAACCAGCAGCTGGTGTCCTTCCTCAAGGTTCTTTTCCCAAAAGACAATTTGTTCCTCTAAACAGCTGCTCTCTAAGCCTAGCGCAGAACTCAATTGATCTCTTTGCTGGCGTAAATGTTCCAGTTGCTGCTCCAGATGAATATATTCCTCTAATAGCTCCAGACCAGCCTGCACATCACCTTCGCCCATTATCTTTAAGCGCTCGGTAATAATTAAGAGCTCTTCTTCAAGCATTTTCTGCTGTATATGGTAAAATGTGGCAATGATCTGGCGTCGCAAGTAGCCCAAAGCAGCTTGTTCCTGCTGACCAGCCAAATTCTCCAACTCATGGGTAAGGTGCTCTTTCAACTGCATTAATGACTGTAGGTAGTCTTTGCCAGGTAAAAGAGAAAATTCTTTCAACAAGTCCATTACTTTGCCTTTCAGTTGGGCTTCAGTTTCAGCAATATGGCAGGATAGACTCTGGATGGCCTGTTGCTGCAAGTGAGCCTGTTGACACTTTATGTTTAGCTCCTCTAGCACATCAATCCAGGAATCTGTGAGAAAAACAGTTTCTTTTACAGGAAGGGGAAAAGGAGAGAGAGCCTGCCCTAACTGGTTTTTAGCTGCCTGTAACTGTCCCTGACATTGCTGGTAATTTTGCCAACTTTTCCTGAGTCGTTGCTGGGGAGTTAATTGGACAGCCTGAACTACTTTGGACTGCTTTGTGAGAACATGATGGACCAATACAGAGGGCTTAAAACCCACAGCAGCCATCTCTGTTTCCAGTAACTGCTGGCATGTAAATACATGCTGGGCCATGTTTCTATTGGTATAGCTTAAGATAGCAAGAGCCAGTGATAACTCTAATAAACAGCGTCCATATTCCAATCTACAAAACTTGTACCTCTGCAAAGCCTCACGGATTTGCCCAATATCCAGTAGGTTTATGGACATCAACTCTTGCAAATCCACATCCTGCCCCCATACCAGGCCAGCTAGAGAGAGACACTGTTCCAGTAAGTACCTCTCCTGGTCATGTTCATCCTTAAGCCTTTCTTTTTGCTTATGCAAATCAGCAAAAGAGTTCTGAAGGGCATCTGTTTGCTCATAAGCACTGCACAGTTTTATTTGTTGCGACTGCAATTCGTTTAGATTGTTTCTTTCCTTTTCAATGGCAGATTGCCAGTAGTTAATTTGATTTGTTAAATAGTCCCATTGGTTAATTAGGCCATAATACTCCTGAAGTAATTTAGAATCTAGGCCTGGGTCAAAAGACACAAGACCCAGGCTTTTTTCAGTACATTCTATTTCTTCCTTAAGAACTTGCAACTTCTTGATAGATTTGAGTTTTCTATTAATTGAGAACTGCTTCTTCTTTAATCTAACTATCTCTGCAGCTGCTTCTTGCCGTCTCTTTTCTCTTTGGCGAAAAAGATTTATTTCCTGATGTACTTCCTGACTTTCAACAATATTACGCTTAATTAAAGGTAACAAGACACGGTGCAGGAAATTTTCCAGACAATTTATTGGGATGCCTCCCTGCAATAGAATAGGAGTCACATAACGTAGAGAATCCTTAATGACAGGCATGTCTATCCCCTGACGCCTCAGCACACTGAGAAAGCTTTGTCCCCAGAAGGATTTCCAGGTAGGCTCCAGTTCTATCTGCAGGCGTCTTTCCACTCCTGACCAGTAGTTGCCTTCCTCATAGTCAAATATCCCCGTAAAAACCAGAAAAAAGGCTAAGCAAAGAGGAGTTTGCTGAGCCACCAGGACAGTCGTTGACCAGTCCCCTCGCAACTTCTGTCTGATTAATTCACCCAATCTTCCTATATCTTCAGCCGTTAAAGGAACTCTGCCTATGAATTGTTCTCTTTCCAAGCAGGACGAAAGAACTAGTTCACAATCATTTAACCCTGAACAAGCACTAAGGATAGACATTTTGCCCCCTCAAAGTGAACAGTAGTAATTAGGATTATAATCCTAGTTTTCGCTGTAAAAGCTGATTTTCCTTGAAATTTTCCAAAATTAATTATAATTGGACAAATCTTGTCATTCCCAAAGCTTTAACATCGTCATCAAAAGCTGCCACCTCCTCAGTCAGGATCAATCCATTATCTATACCCACGCAAAACAGTTTTACTTTTTTTGACAACAAATCTTGTTTCTTTTATCATTTGGTATAGATATCAGCAGTAATTAAGCGCATTATTAAGTATAAGCGTTTTATTTTAATTTTTCAGCCTAATTAGCTGATATTTAGTTTCTTATGAATTTTAAGGAGGCGACTACTATGAACAGTTCTCAGGGAAAAAATGAATTTTATGAAAAGCAACTGGAAACTCTAGCTAAACAATTGGAGGGAGAAGTTGACTGCAGGTTATCTCAAAAACGGTACAGGTTGTCAGTTTTTGCCCCTTACAAAGAGGGGGAGACTATTCACTATGGAGAATTCAACGGCGAAGGAAGGCGCTATTATCCAGTGCCTGATGTAAGAACAGCAATATTGATACTGGACATTTTATGCTGTGAGTACAGGCTGCTGGATATGGGTTGGTTTTTATATGAACTGCAATACTGGAATGAGGAAGCTGGCGAATGGAAAGCATGGGACGATGGTCAGGGCAATGACTTTGCATCGTATATACTAGACGAGAACTTTGTCCCCCACCTGGAAGGAGACGATGATGACGATGAAGATTAAAAAGGAACTGGGACTTAAGACCCACCTGAAAATATTATTCTATATCACCAGCAAAGAAGGGGAACGCTACCCCTTCTTTGCGTCTATGCTGTTAATGTTTCATCATAATTGTTTTCTTCTTTTAATACATCATGTTTGACATAGTTTTTGAATGATTCAATATCCGTAAAGCAGCGGAATCCTGCTTTGCTGGCCAAAGCTATTACCTCAGGTGTTTCGCCTAATAACACTGCGACTGGTTGTGTTAGTCCTGGTTGCAATCCCGATGGCCATGCCAGGTCAAATATG
>JAKPGY010000098.1 GCA_029550685.1 Bacillota bacterium | reverse complement strand
ATATCCTGTTGACCAAAAAGCCCCCTGCCATTCCCAGCATTCATGCTGTTCTTCTATTTTTACTTTGGCTAAAACGCGGTTTTTAAGTTTCTCATCAATATAATACACTTTAATCTTACCCCCTCAATACCAGCCAAGTCTTTCCGCCACACCATAAACAAACCCGCTCCTATACCTATGAAACGTCGCCCTGTCCACGTTCAGCACCTCCGCCATGTCGTCCGGGCTCATGTCAAACCTATTTCGCCCCTTCATCCGCGCCGCTAACTCCGCCGGTGGCTGCCAGCCTTCCAGGGCCAGGCCGTATTTCACCCAAACCACTCGCCGACACTCTTCCTTCGCCCGGGCGTAGGTATCTCGGATAGCCCGCGTGATTGGAATGTACATCATTCCAGCACATTTTGTATGGCGTTATAGTGTTTTCTCAAATACCAAGGCGGCTGGTGTTTTTCCAGTAGCTCATAGATTTCTTTAAGCACCCGTTGCGTTCGGAGATATTTGCCGGCCAACTCTTCAAAAGACTCATAATCTACCAACATTGCATCCTCAGGCGGCTTATGCCATTTATCATAGATCATAGATTTCACCTCTTTCACATTCACGCAAGAATATTCAACTGGTTTTAATGTTATTAACTTCCAATAATTCTTTGAGATAATCCTCATCAGGCTTTATCGTGCTAGGGTCGCCCCCGTAAATCATCATTGTCATTTCGCCTGCACAAGCAATTCCACGCACGATACAGCCCTCGACACCTTTAAGCAGATCAGTCTCATCGTAACCTTCATTGAGCCAAATAGGGAAAACCAACCTTTCTATGTGGGTACGTGCATCAGAAACTACGAAATATTCGGTTGCTGCTTCTTCAAATTCCCCTGTCGAAAGTGGTCTCACAATATTCCCATTCATTCCTTTACTAATCTTTTTATCTAGCTTATAGAGTCTCCACCTTCCACAAGAGAAGTCATTTATCCATTCCAGCTTTTTAAACACAAAAATCTCTCCTTTCATTCACATTCACGCAAGAATACGTATCACGAAACTTTCTCAAACTCAATTACCCATTGCTACCCCTCCCTGGCTGTGGTATACTTGACTTGGTAATCATTACCACTGCCCCGGAAGGGGTATTTTTTTATGTCAGTCTCTTCAGCTTCTCCTCTTCCCGGCACCTCTGCCGCTCC
>JAKPGY010000094.1 GCA_029550685.1 Bacillota bacterium | reverse complement strand
ATGCGCGCGGGAACCTGATGTAAAGGGCGCGTTTTAGTTCACCAAGGTCTTATCCCACCACCAAGTGAATTTCAAGGGTCTTAGATAGCAAATTATTAGCCCTATCAGCGGGCGCAGCCTTTACCCTTTACATTAGGGGCACGCATGATAGCATTACGCCTCGCTGGCCGTAGCGGCACGGTGATTAATTAATTAATTGATTTAATTATTGAATTAATTGTCATGAATAATAGTTCGTATTGAATCTACACAACAGAAAATGAACATTCTGTAAACTAGCCTCACTGTAAAACAGGTAACTAAAAGGATTTCATGCTAGTTTACATAATGTTCACTGTTCTAGGCTATAGCCCGGCAGGGAATCACCTGGTTGTCATAATTGGTACTAAGCTGAGGGCTATTGCGTAGAACAGCCGTTATGTAGACTAGCTAACGGTGGCCCGCTGGCCGATGCTGGAACCTGGCCTAGTGATTCCATGGGGGGGCCCGTTATCGGGGGGTCCCATGGTGTCACTAGGCTCGATTTCATACATCGCCCAGGAGGGAAACCCTGCTAGGAAATAGTTGGCATGGTTCTTGCTTATACTTGACTTAGTATCATTTCTTAATACCTTGAGTAATTAGTCCTAAACAATTTAGTAGATAAGTACTATAAATTAGTTGATAGTTAGTTATTGATTAAAAGCCGCCCCGGCCCGCCTTCCAGCGAATTATCATGCGCGCGGGAACCTGATGTAAAGGGCGCGTTTTAGTTCACCAAGGTCTTATCCCACCACCAAGTGAATTTCAAGGGTCTTAGATAGCAAATTATTAGCCCTATCAGCGGGCTTAGCCTTTACCCTTTACATTAGGGGCAAGCATGATAGCATTACGCCTCGCTGGCCGCAGCGGCACCGTGATTAATTGATTCGTTTGTTGGTTTTGATCATGAATTCATTGTCATGAACAATAGTGCATATATGATCCACATAATTAGAAATGAATATTAATGTAAACTAGCACCGTATTAAACCAGGTAACCAGCAGACTTTCATGCTAGTTTACATAATATTCGCTGTTATGGGCTGTAGCCCGCCAGGGAATCACCTGGTTGTCATAATTGGTACTAAGCTGAGGGCTATAGCGTATAACAGCCTATTATGTTGACTAGCTAACGGTGGCTCGCTGGCCGATGCTGGAACATGGCCTAGTGATTCCATGGGGGGGGCCCGTAATCGGGGGGGGCCTATGGTGTCACTGGGCTCGATTTCATACATCGCCTAGGAGGGAAACCCTGCTAGGAAATAGTTGGCATGGTTCTTGCTTATACTTGACTTAGTATCATTTTTCAACCGTTTCTGTAAAGCTAGCTTAACATTTCTATAAAGGTGGTGGTTAGAAATTAGAACAAATATTAGTTAGTTAGTTATTGATTAAAAGCCGCGCCTGGCCCGCCTTCCAGCGAATTATCATGCGCGCGGGAACCTGATGTAAAGGGCGCGTTTTAGTTCACCAGGTCTTATCCCACCACCAAGTGAATTTCAAGGGTCTTAGATAGCAAATTATTAGCCCTATCAGCGGGCTTAGCCTTTACCCTTTACATTAGGGGCAAGCATGATAGCATTACGCCTCGCTGGCCGTAGCGGCACGGTGATTAATTAATTGATTGATTTAATTGTTGAATTAATTGTCATGAATAATAGTTCGTATTGAATCTATAGAACAGAAAATGAACATTCATGTAAACTAGCCCCGCCCATTAAACAGGAGATCACCCAAGTTTTCATGCTAGTTTACATAATGTTCATTATCGGAAGTTGTGGAAGAGATTAAAAATTGACCTGGATAGGGCTAACTAAGTTTAGTCATGGCTTACCATTTTCTCCAGGCTTTTTATGAAATAATTATTCCAAATTTGTTCTCGGATTTAAAATGTCCTTCAGTTGTCTCTAGCACCACTTATTTAGGTAAAAAAATACCCGCCTAGCCAAGCGGGCAGAAAAAGAATGAGATTGGATTATTAATATTAATATAACCCAATAACGTAATAGTTAAAAATTGTTGATCTTTGTTGCAGATATAAGCAGGGTTTATGATGATTCTTTAACACCTCTGTTAAAAAAACCCGGCCGTGCCGGGTTTTGGTCATTATATAAATCTCATTTTTTGATTCTGATTGTAATCGCTCTCCGCTTTCCACATAGTATTGGGGTCGGTCAGGAACTGAAGAAATTCCTCTTTTATCCCGGTTAAAGTTTCATTAGCCCGGACCACCACTCTCATATCCCAAGCTAATTTAACTCCTTTTACTTCCAGACGGATAAGATGTCCTTCTTGAATTTCTCTCTGTACTACGGGTAACGGAACCAGGGATATACCCTTATTTCTCATCACTGCTTCCTTGATAGCCTCAAAATTGCTTATTTCGGTGATAATGTTAAAATCATCAAAAGAAACTCCTAATGTTTTTAGATATGAGTCTACGAAATGGCGTATGCTTGATTCCTCTTCCCTAGCTATGAAAGGAATCTGCATCAGTTCCTCCAAAGTAATCACCCGGTGGTCAAACCAGCGATTGTTAGGTGATGATATTATTACTAGTTCATTACTCTGGACCTTGTAGGCATCAAGATCCTTGTCCAGATAATAATCTCCTTCAACCACCCCTAAATCAAGAGAACGTTCTTTGATAGCATTTATAATGTCAATACTATGACCGATATCTAAGCGAATATGAACATTATCATGTAGTTCTTTAAAAGTTATTATAGACGCAGGCAGAAAATAATTACCAGCAGTGAAGGTAGCTCCTACATTTATAAATTCTCTATTATTTCCTGAAATATTGGCTATTTCCCGTTCCATTTCCGCATAAATAGCTAGAATACGCTCACCGTATTCGTAAAACTTGCGGCCTGCTTCGGTAAGTTTAACCCCAGTGTTGCAACGTTCAAACAGTGCAACATTAAAATTTTGTTCCAACATCTTGACCTGGGAACTGATGGCTGGTTGGGTGAAATTAAGTATTTTAGCTGCTTTAGTAAAACTCTTAGCCTGGGCTATAGTACGAAAAATTTCAAATTGCTCGATATTCATCCAAATCCCCCTGGTCGCTTGCATATTAAAATTTTTTATACATCTATATAATATCAAACTTCAGACATTATACAATAGATTTCGACTGGTTCTTGGATATTTCATTACAGTAACTTATTGAAAGGTGGTTGTCAGCTATGTTTGTTGTTTATGGGAAAATTGAATTGCATTTACCCTATGCCTCTTCCTTGAAAGAAAAACGCAAAACGGTTCAGGCGATTATAGCCAAGGTCCGTAAGCGTTTTAATATATCAATTAGCGAGGTGGAACATCATGAACTGTGGCAGCGTGCCACTATCGGCTTTGCGGCAGTTAGTGCCAGTTTTCCTGAATCTGATTTAATTTTGTCTGCATTAAAAGAAACAGTATACCAATATAGTGACCAAGCCGAATTAATTAACTTCCTTTATAACCAGATCTCGGATTAACCTACCACTATTTACCATGGTTAATATGAAGGTTTTTGTCATTATTTGTTGAATATTGGGTAGTAATTACTTTTCTGTAAAGATGATATTGCAATGGAAAGGAGTGATAAACTTTGCAGAAAGTAAGAACTACCCTTTTACGTTATTGGGCAGCAATTATGATAGGTGCTCTTACCTGGTGTACTGTTTTGTTGCTGCCACAGGATGCCGGTGGGTTGTCAACATCTTACCTCCAGGCAATGGCCTTTGATTCATCGGCTCAACTGTCTAACTTCTATAGCGACCCTTCAGATGCTGTCACCATTCGAGTTCAGGGGGTTCCCTATACATATAACACCTCGGCATCTCAGTCTACTCCACTGCCGGCCCTAAAACCTTTAACAACCAAACCGGCTGCACCTACCGGTTTAAAAGTGGTTTCCACAGGCAGCAACCGGGTCGAATTATCTTGGCAAGCGAACAGTGAGGCCGACCTGAAAGGTTACCGGGTGGCTTACAAACCTGCCGGGGGTACATATCAATCATTCTTTACCACTTCCACTAAATGTACGATAACCGGGCTGCAAAACGGAATCAAGTATACTCTGAAAGTAAAAGCCCAAAATACCAGCGATGAATATTCTTCGTATTCCAGTCACGTATATGCTACTCCCAAGTCAACACCACCCTCAACTCCTAGCGGTTTAAAAGTCACATCTATTGGTAATGGGCGAATCGATGTAGCATGGAATCCGAATAAAGGGTCCGACTTGAAACAGTATCGTCTGGCTTATAAACCTGAGGGGGGATCCTACAAATCTGTTTTTACCAGTGGTACAAGCTACTCACTAACTGGTTTGACTAATGGCAAAAAATACACCTTGAAGGTTAAGGCTATTAATGAAGCAGGAGAAGAATCCAATTACTGCAGTTTTGTTTATGCTACTCCAACTGGATCTTCCCCTGCACCATCTAAGGCAAATGTTAAAGTAGAGACGCTGGCCGCGGGGACCAAATACGCAACACCACTTTACGTGATCAGCAGTGGCCAGCCCGGACCAGTTGTTATGGTCGTGGGTGGGGTGCACGGCAATGAAGAAGCTGGATATTCTGCGGCTCGGAAAATAACAGAATACAAGATTAATCGTGGTACTCTTATAGTCATACCAGAGGCAAATAAATTAGCTATAGAAGCTAACCGCCGGGCCGCTCCTGGGGAAAGTGATCTTAATCGCGCCTTTCCCCAATCTTCCAGCCAAAACCCCAAAAACGTTTTATCACGTGCAATTTACAGTGCGATTAAGGACTATAAAGTTGACTGGCTGATAGACCTTCATGAGGGATATGATTACTATAAAAATTCTTCAACAGATTCTGTAGGACAAACCTTAATTTACTATCCTGCTAATTCTACCAAGACTACAGCTCAGGCTATAGTTGATGATCTTAATAAAGGCATCAGCAGTTCACTTAAGAAATTTAGCCTGCTTCGCTATCCGGTAAAGGGAAGTTTAGCACGAGCAGCGGGTGAATATCTGGGAGTACATACCATGATTTTTGAGACCTGTGACAATCCCTCCCTATCGATTCGAGTCAACTACCATACCCAGGCGGTTAATAAGCTGCTCAGTAGTTTAAATATGCGTTAATTACCGAACCACATTGTACCTGCTGGAACTGCGAATTTGACCGGAGGTTATCCTGCCCTGCTGGGTGGAAGAAGATACTGACCTCCGGTCCCTGCTTATACCGGTTGAACTCCGGTACCGGGAAGGTCGAACATCGATAACACTTGCCCGGGAGGAACCACTTGAATAATGCGAGGACCGGCTAGTTCGCGTTGAGACCGGGGCCCGGCCTGGGCTATTTACTGAAGTGCTGCTTGTAACCGAAGTCACCTGCGACGGCCTAGCAGCCAACTTATCAGATTCGTTATAGTTTTTCTTGAGAGGTTGGCCTAGTTTCCATCCTCGTCTGAGATCACTTTTCTCGTCCCAAATAACATTATTCCTTATCATCTCAGGTATAATTTGCAGTTGTTCCCGGTATTCCTGATACAAATCTAGATTCTCTATATTCGACCATATTGAATTAAACATGGGGCGGAAAAAGTCCTGATCACCTTTATAAAAAGCGCGCTGGGCCTCGGCAGTATTAAGATAATTCTGAGGAATTTCTGCATAACGATTGGCTACTATCTTTGCTAGGCATAACACCGCTGTAGCAATTTTTTGGCTCACCAGCCAACTTCCTAAGGTGCGATATTCAAAACCGCCGTGTTCTTTCAGCCGGTAATCTCCAATGAATCCATACTTTTTCCTTCTTTTAGCTGCAGTGGTGGGGTTTTCTATTAAGAAAACTGGTATACCAAGATAGTTATCCAAAGCCCTCAGTAATCCCCCATCTAATCGAATATTACTGAAATGTATATGTCCACCTATCGAATATCCGTTCACTGGTTGACTCCCAGCAAGCCAACGTGTATTTCGATAGGGTGCCAAGCGGGAAGCACTGGTAAGAGCCTGTCGTATATTAGCTGCCAGCTCGAGCGGAGATGAATCTGGTCTAGGTCTTACTTCAGCCACGGGACGCTGTTGGCGGTTAGGTATGCGAATATTGTCACAGCCAACAATTCCGTCTCGGGGAAAAAACTCAGAAGCAGATATCATTTTACCCGTCTTGCTGTTCAGAATCATAAACTCCGGATCTGCTCCCATTTTAACTTCTATCTCCCGTAGTTCCCGGTCCCTTTCCGCCAAATCTTTTATTTTTTCTACTATTCGATTGAAATCTTTCTCGCGTGGTTCAGGAGATGAATTTATGTCTACTACCTTATAGCGGCGCTTGGCAGTCAGAACAATAGTGACCATCGCGATATCAAGACCTATTAAATAGGCCACTCGCCGAGCTAGCTCAGCAATTTTTTGATTATCCTTCTCGCGTATATACTTGGCCTGCTGTTTCCCTTTTATAAACGTTGTAACTTTAATGGATACGGTTTCGAAATCGGCTATTAATACTTCGTAGCTTCTGTTAACTGTTTCCTCCTCCGATAGCCCATGATGAATGTTATTAGCACTTAATATACCAGAGGTTTGCTCTGTATTTAGACTGTTGCGGACAGCTCTGGGAGTGTTTATTATGCGCCGTACTGTGGATGAACGGTCAATGCGATTAATCTGGTAATAATCCACATTATCTATGGCTAAGATCCTGTACT
This sequence comes from Bacillota bacterium, assembly GCA_029550685.1. GTDB lineage: Bacteria > Bacillota > Syntrophomonadia > Syntrophomonadales > Syntrophomonadaceae > DTU018. The sequence continues at coordinate 41,893 of JAKPGY010000094.1, read as the reverse complement.
CAACTTCCTCGAACAACTTTTGCATCGTATTTAGCAGCCTTTCCCCCACCGAATTCATTTGGTAAAGTATAGTCAAATTCATGAGACTACCTTCCTTTAGAATTGTGTTCAGCTGCATATATGAAATAATCCAATAAAAGCTGCATGTGTCTCTGACGGATATCGGCTTCATCGAATCTAGCGGGTTTGGAGTTTATTTCCAGTATCCAGAGTCTGGCAGATGAATCCACTCCAATATCCAGGGATAAGATTCCCAAAGGTATTTTGAGTTCCTGTTCTAGGACAACAGGAGCAACGGTGCAGATTCTATGAAGTTCCTGTTCAATGGAATTCTGAATTTGCGAAGAGTCGAACACCTCCTTAATTACCTTTTGAAAATCCGCTCGTGAACCGCCATTAGGAACATGAGTTACAAAGCGGTTGCGCGCAGCTATCCGCACTCCTACTCCGGTTAATACCCATTCACCCTGCCGGTTCTTCTGTGCTTGTGCACGCAAATCAAATACTCTTCCCTGCAGGCGAGCTAAATCAATGCCTTGTTGAATAATGTAGTGCCTTGGATGATCAAGGCTCTGTTTTAATCTCATAGTGAGTTGATTATAATTAGGTACATAAATCCAATACTTACCTTTCCATTCCGTACGTCCATAGCGAAACCCCTTATCACCAGTTCTTTCAATTTTATAAATACCTTGGCCTTTACTGTTGTGGCAGGGTTTTAAAAACAGTTCCTGGTGGCGTTGCAGCATTGTTTTTAGATTGGTTATGCTAAAAGGGGTAGTTTCTGGAATCCAGTGGCTGGTGCAGGAATTTTGTTCTAATACTTGCGCTACTTCCCATTTATTAAGAAAACGCCGGTTGAATAAGTATATCCCCGGGTGCTCATCGAATTCTTCCAACATTTTTTGTACCATTTTTTGATTTTCAGTGCTTCTATACAGTATTCGGTTATAGACTACATCAGGTATGGGAAATTGCCCTTTCATCCATTTGCCGTTAGGGGTACAGGTCTGTCCCTGAATTAAGCCTCGGCTCCAGGAAATGTTTTGAGGTAAAAAACAGTAGACAAATATTCCTTTAGCCCACCCCTGCATAATAAGCTGTTTATATAGCCGTCCAGCTTTTTCAGATGCGGCAGCATCTCCAGGTTTACCTGCAGCAAGTATTCCGATGATAGGACCAATTCTTAAACAATTGTCATCGTAACTTAAAATCCGATATGAATAAGCTGGTATGGCCAATTCACGAGCTGCATACGGCGTCAGTTGAAGGCAATTAGATGGTTTCTCGTCAACAGAATCGTTATCCAGTTTGGCTTGCACAGTTAGTGAACGGTTTCCGGCTTGAAGGAGAATAGTAGCCGGAAGGGTTGGTTCAGCCAGGTAAGGTGGTATTATAACTGTAGGCTTTTTGCTGTGTACACTTCGCATCATGAGACTCCTTCACCGATTATATAATGCATAATATGTCTCATACGCGAAGTGCGTGCAAATCGCCCTCTTGTGTCTATAAAAATAAAAGATCGCTTTGTGGGTTTTACCCACTTTTGCTATCGCCAGTAATCGGGATAAAAAAGCAGAATCAATGTATAAATTTCCAGACGGCCTAAAAGCATCAGCAGGCTTAACAGGTATTTACCTATGTCAGGAATAAAACCATAGTTTACCATTGGTCCAACGTTTCCAAAGCCTGGTCCAATATTACCCAGGCATGACGCAGAAGCAGTAAACCCACTAACTAAGTCTAATCCCAGTGCAGTCATTGCTAAGGTTCCAAGCATTGCCAACATACCGTAGAAAAATATAAACTGCAGTACGTTTATAACCAGGGAATCATCAATGAACCTATCGCCAAATTTTTGGGATATCGTAGCTCTCGGATGCAGTATGTGCTTAATTTCTATTTTGACTCTCTGCAGGGCAATTAAATGACGGATTACCTTGATCCCACCGGCAGTAGACCCGGCACATCCTCCGATAAGCATTAGTATTAAAAGCACCGTTTTGCTCAAGGGGGTCCATTGATCAAAGTCCATACTGGCAAAACCTGTGGTAGTTATTATAGAGACCACCTGAAAAGCCGACGCCCGCAGGTGTTCTTCAACTCCGTTGGCCTGAGTGATGCCAAAAACGCCTGTGAAGGTTGCCGCTAAAATGATTAAGGAATACAATCTGAACTCCCCATCCAGCAGGTATTGCTTCAAAGACTTTCTTGCAAACACCTGGTAATGGAGGGAAAAACTAGCACCGCACAAGAACATAAATAGAGTAATAGTCCACTGAATCAGAGCACTGTCCCAGTAGGCTATGCTTTGGTTTTTGGTTGAAAAACCTCCTGTAGACACAGTGCCAAATGCATGACACAGGGCATCAAAGAGATCCATGCCTAAAAACAATAACAAAATTGTGAGCACTACGGTGAAAACAACATAGGTGATCCAGAGAAAGCGAGCAGTTTCTTTTATACGGGGGCTAAGCTTATCCGATACTGGGCCGGTAACCTCGGCTCGGAATAACTGGTTTGCCCGAACACCAATACCGCCAATAATAGACACAAATAAAACGATAATACCCATGCCCCCCAGCCAATGGGTTAGGCTTCGCCAAAAAAGCAAGCTATGGGGAAGAGCTTCAACATCGGAAAAAATGGTGGCTCCGGTAGTGGTAAATCCGGACACTGTCTCGAATACGGCATCAGCCACAGATGCATACCCGGTCAAAATAAAAGGTAGGGATCCTACCAGTGATGCAGCTATCCATCCTAATCCTACCACGGCAAAGGTCTCACGGTAATTCATGGTTTGATTGTGACGGTAAAACCAGCTTAAAGATGTGCCTAAAACTATGGTAATTACAGCTGAAAGCAACAATTGCACTATGGTATTTTCACCATAAATCAAAGCACAAATTACCAAGGTCAGCATGGCTATGCCGACGAATATAATAATCTTCCCAATATAATTGAGAACCACCTCTGGCCGTACCAATTAGTGCTTCCCCCCGTTGATAAACAGTTTTTCCACCTTATGAATACTGGTGGGAAGGGTAAATACCATCAACTTGTCCCCAGCTCGAATGATACTTTTCCCAGTGGGAATAATCACTGCATCTTCTCGCACAATGGCCCCCAGCACAGAACCTCTGGGAAATCTAATTTTAGATAGTTCCTTGTCAGCAGCTATTGATTTGGGTTGTACTACCAACTCTATCATTTCTGCATGTTCTTCTCCTAAGACGGTAACGGAAATAATATCCCCCCGCCGGATATATTTCAAGATTGCTCCTGCAGTCAGCAACCTGGGACTAAATACTACATCCACTCCCACCTGCTGCATGAGGGGCATTATATCGGAACGTTTTACTTTGGCAATAGTCTTGGGTACACCTAGATTACGGGCAATTAATGATGAAAGCAGATTCAGTTTGTCATCGTTGCTGACAGCAATATAAATATCAGCTTGACCGACATTTTCACTTTCTAAAAGTTCCAAATCACTTCCGTCACCGTTGATTACCAGGGTGTTCTTTACTAAATGGCTAACTTCCCGGGCTCTCTTGGGATCTTTTTCAATGATTTTAATATTTAACGGCAAGCGTTTTTTTTCTAAAATTTGAGCTATATAACAACCAGTCCGCCCTCCGCCCAAAATGATTACATTTTCCACCCGGTGCCGCTTTATGCCGATAGACCTAAGAACCTCAGGCATATCATGAGTATTGGCCACAACATAAATATGATCACCGGCATATATACTGTCACTCCCGCTGGGGACAATGGTACGGTTTTTTCTAGTTATGGCAACAATCACATACTTTGAACTGTCCAGAGTATTAATTCTTACACCCGCTAGAGGAGACTTTTCTTCCACCAGCAACTCTACCATCTGTACCTGGCCTTGGGAATAATACTCAACATTCAAGGCTTCTGGGTTAGCTACAATTTTGGCTATTTCCAAAGCGGTAACCCGTTCCGGATTAATAATCATATCAATGCCTAGCAAAGATTCCGGTGAAAACTGTGGAGTTTCTACATATTCAGTATTGCGCACCCTGGCTACTGTTGTTTTCACACCATACTGTTTGGCCAGCAGACAGGCAATCATATTAAGTTCATCTATTTCAGTAACCGCCACCACCATATTGGCATGACGTACTCCAGCCGACTCCAACACTTTCCAGGATGCGCCGCTGCCATTGATAACCTGTACATCTAAGACCTGATCCACCAGTTGTGCCCTTTCTTCATCCTGTTCAATTACTACCACATCATGGTTTTCATCGGACAGCAGTTGGGCAATACTAAACCCTACTTTTCCGGCACCGATAATAATGGCTTTCATTAGCCTTCCTCCTATATATTGAAGCGGAAATGAACTATATCCCCGTCCTGGACAATGTAATCCTTACCTTCCAGCCTAAATAAGCCATGTTCTTTTACCGCAGCCATAGAACCATACTCTTTTAATGCTTCGAATTCCACCACTTCCGCCCTGATAAATCCCCGCTCAATGTCGGAATGTATCTTGCCAGCTGCCTTACGGGCATTGGTCCCTTCATTAATGGTCCAGGCTTTTACTTCGTCCTCCCCTACTGTGAAAAATGATATAAGTCCCAGGCGCTCGTACATAGTTCGGGAGACCTTGACCAGGCCAGGTTCAGTTATACCTGCATCCTGCATAAACAATTCCCGTTCCTCTTCGTCTAATTCGGCAATGTCCCGTTCAATGCTGGCCGACAATTCTACCATGGGTATTTGGTATTGCCGGCAATATTCTTCCACTTTATCCCGATCCGGATAATTGCCTGACAGCAAGTCTTTTTCCGACAAATTGAGGCATATCAGCATCGGTTTGCTGGTGAGGAACTGATAACTCTTCATAATTACCTGTTCTTCATCATCAAGATCTACCGTAGAAATAGGTTGTTGGTTTTCTATAGCTTCCCGCAAACGGGATAGCAGATGCAGTTCTTTCTCGGTATGCGATTTGCGTTTGCCCGCATTAATTCTTTCCACTCTTTTATCAATTAAATCCAAGTCAGCCAGCAAGAGTTCGTAATTGATAAGCTCAATGTCGCTGATGGGATCAATTTTGTCATTCACCATAGGTACCAAATCATCCTCAAATACTCTCACCACATGCAGTAAGGCGTCGGCTTGTCTGACTCCATCTAAAAATACAGATGCTCCTTTGTTATTACCTGGAGCTAACCCAGGAATATCTACTATTTCCAGTTGAGCATAAGTGGTCTTTTTTGGCTTGTAAAGCTCCGACAAGTAATCAATTCTATAGTCTGGTATTCTGGCCATCGCTGTATTAGCCTTGCTGGAAGTTCCACCTTTATGGTGGCTTTCCGTTAACAATTCGAAAATAGTTGTCTTGCCCACCATTGGTAAACCGATTATTCCAAGCTGCATGAACTATCATTCCTCCTAAAATGTCAAATTTTATTATATCCCGGCAATGTGCAGAATACCAGTAGTTTCCTGTTTCTAAGAAATAAGGCCTTTCCTGATTGAAAAGGCCATCGTTTATATTATATGCATTTATCTGAGTTACGCGGCAAATAGTCTGTGGTATACATAGACAACCCGATCATAAGCTAATCTCGGACAGAGCCAGAATTAGAAATATGCCAGTAACTGCCAGGCCAATAATTAACAGTATGTACCCACCCATCTCACTAAACTGATACAACCGGCCAGCATTGCTAATATTAAAGAAAAATAAAGCTATAGCCAATACTAACAATAATACCACAAAGGAAGGTGCTCCAGAACCTGGGAAAAACAACGCCAGATACACGGCAAAGGCCAGCAGAAATACAATGTTTAAGGTAAATAATAATCGGTAAAATCGGTCCTCTTGCATACTTTTGCCCTTAGTCTCCTCGGGTATTTTATCCATGTCAGCAATGGTTATCTCTTTTTCAGTACGCTGGGCAACCGTTTTGATCAAGGTATCATCTGCGGGAGTCAGACCAAAAAAGCCCAAGTTGGTTTTTAGGTAGACAAATCCCTGGTAAGGTTGAGTAGCATACATCCTTACTGGTCCCAGCCCTTTGGCTGAATAAAGACCTACCATATACCCCGGCCAGCTTACTCCCAGAATAGAAAATAGATTGGCTCTCCCCTTAACCTGGATGATTTCATTTATTTCAGTAAAAGGAACTTTAATAGTTCTTATACCCCAATAAATAAGGAGGTGATCATCTTCAATCTGATACCTCAGGTTGAATGACCCTATCAATAAAACGATAAATATTCCGGCAAACAAGTAAGCTGGCAGTATCAGAGCCATTTTCAATGCTTCATCCCCGGATCCCAGAGAATAGTTTATACCCCAGAATATAAAGCCAAATATCATTCCACCCAAAATTAATCCCAGCCAAAAGGCTTTTGATGGCATAACCTTGATTTTCAATTCTTAACCTCCCATTAGCCTCCTCTAGTATCTATAAAACCCGCGACCACTTTTTCGTCCCAGGTATCCTGCTCGTATCATGGTCGACAATAAATGGTGAGGACGATACTTAGGGTCACGGAATTCATTATAAAAAGCCAGAATAACTGAATAAATAATATCCAGACCGATCATGTCAGCTAATTCCAAAGGTCCCATAGGCATTCCCGCCCCATACTTCATAGCCATGTCAATAGCCTCTGAGCTAGCCAAGCCTTCACCTACTACAAATATAGCCTCATTTACATAGGGCACCAGAATGCGGTTTACTATATACCCGGGACTATCCCGATGCACAACAACTTCCTCTTTGCCTATTTGCCTGATAAACCGGCGGGCGCTGTTTATAGTTTCAGAACTAGTTTCCATCCCTTTAACTAATTCCACCAGCTTCATTGCAGGAACCGGATTAAAAAAGTGCATGCCCAGTACCTTATCCGGTCTTCGCGTGGCAGAAGCGATTTCCGTTATAGATAATGATGAAGTATTGGTGGCTAATAGAGTATGAAGTTGGCACAAATGATCTAGTTCGGCAAAAATTTGTTTTTTTACTGCCATATTTTCAACAACCGCTTCTATAACTAGGTCCGCATCGTGGACCTCAGCTAAATCAGTACAGGTTGCTATCCGGCTGAGTATTTCATCCCGCTGCTTAGGGTTTAGCTGTTTTTTGTCAATAGCTTTATTTAGATTCCTTTCTACTGTCCGTAATCCATCCAGAACAATATTTTGCTGAAGGTCACGCAGGAGTACTTGGTATCCACCCTGAGCTGCTACCTGAGCAATACCAGCACCCATGATGCCAGCGCCCAGAATTGCAACTTTTTTCATTACCTTCTCCTCCCCACCTATCTTATATTATGTTTATACATTTTTTTGTACAGCACTGACCGGTGGATATTAAGAAGTTGAGCAGCCTTATTGCGGTTGCCTCCAGAACGTCTTAATGCCTCTAATATAGCATTTTTCTCTGCCAACCTCATAGTTTCCTCTAAACTCATGGTCGAAGCTTCCGGTATTTTATTATCGGCTGGATCACTATTGCTACTGCCATGATTTCCCAGCAACTGCAGGTGTTCAGGTTGTATAGTGTCACTGTTTTCATTAATTACATTTATAGCCCTCTCCAGAATGTTTTCCAATTCCCGGACATTACCAGGAAAATCGTACTGTCTCAGCAGCTGGCGGGCTTCTTCGCTTATCCCTACCAACGGTATATGTAGCCGATCGGTTATTTTCTCCAGTAAATAATCGGTGAGATAGTCAATATCTTCGCGGCGCTCCCGCAGCGGCGGAGTAGTTATGTCCACTACATTAAGGCGATAAAATAAATCGCTTCTGAACTTGCCCCGCTTGATTAAATCACGAAGATCACGATTGGTAGCAGCAATAACCCTTACATCAACATTAATTGTCTTAGTACCACCTAATCGTTCAAACTCGAACTCCTGCAGAACCCTCAGCAGTTTTGACTGGATACTGGGATGAAGGTCTCCAATTTCATCCAAGAATATGGTTCCCCCGTTAGCCAGTTCAAATTTACCCGGCTTGCCGCCTCTTAACGCTCCGGTAAAGGCTCCTTCGCAGTAGCCAAACAGCTCGGATTCCATAAGACTCTCAGGTATAGCTGCGCAATTCACTTTAATAAAAGGCTGATTGCTTCTAGAGCTGGCATTATGAATGGCTTGAGCCAGCAATTCCTTGCCCGTTCCGCTTTCACCCCTGATAAGGACGGTGGAAGTTGTTTTAGCAGCTTGCGCAGCCAGATGGCGTAACTTTTTCATCTGCGGGGACATGCCTACTATTTCGTTGAAAGTGTATTTGCTGCGTACTGTTTTCAATTCATTACGGTAATACTCTAGTCTATTCAAAGCAATAGTTAATTGATGGGCCAGGTGTTTAGCTTTTTGAGCATCTAATGCCATCTCCTTGGCTAGGTTTTCCATAAGCGGAAGAGTCTCCATCACGTGTTTGTTTAACAATTCTGAAGCTCGAGGACCAAATACCCTGCGAGCACTCTCACTAACTGACCTAATGTATCCTTTAGCGTCAATACCTATCATGGCATTGCCTAGGTAATCAAAGCGATGGGTACCGAAAACTCGATATAGTTCCTGTGCTCCGACCTGCAGCAAATCCGAAGACAGAACCAGTCCCACCAAGTGTCCCTCACTATCCCTGACTGGATAATGACGATAACCGGTATCCACAAACATTTTTATAGCTTCGCTGATGTCATTGTCAGGTTCCAGGGTTACTATAGATGGCTGCATAAGATCCTGAATTAAGGTATCAGGATCCCGGAGTTCAGTTAAGGCTCGTATGAGGTGAGGCCTGGTAAAAATGCCTCTAATTATACCTTGATCATCTATTACCGGGGCACCATATAGTTTATGACTGTCCATGCTTTCGCAGACAGATGCAAGGGTATCATGGATATTAAAGGCATGAAATTCAGTACGCATGATATCTCTAACCAGCATACCGTAAACCCTCATTTCATTAATAGTAAAGGTTTTATTGATCGCCAAAACTGATACCTACCGCTCTCCCAGCCCTGATCATATCACTATCCAAAGGTACTTTTCTTATTTCTCTGATAGCTTCCTGTAAAGGAACTGAAGTTATCCTTGTTCCCTTTAGACTCACCATAACTCCGAAATTGCCTTCAATTAAATTCTCTGCAGCAGCTACTCCGTATCTGGTGGCCAGAATACGGTCATATGGAATAGGCTGGCCTCCTCTTTGCAGGTGTCCCAGGACCGTAACACGGGTTTCAATACCTGTTATTTCCTCTATCTGTTCAGCCAGCTGGTTACCAATACCTCCCAGTCGGATAGGGTCATGACTGGTTGGAACCAGCTTTTGCACCACCATTTCCCCACCGACAGGAGCTGCACCCTCAGCCACTACTATGATGCTGAACTTTTTAGTCTGCTGGTGGCGCTGCTTGATCTTTTGAACTACTGCATCAATGTGATAGGGTATCTCGGGAATCAGTATTACGTCAGCCCCTCCTGATAGGCCAGCATATAATGCTATCCAACCAGCATACCGTCCCATTACTTCCAAAATCATAACCCGGTGATGAGATTCGGCTGTGGTATGCAGCTTGTCGAGAGCTTCCGAAGCAGTGGTAACCGCTGTATAAAAACCAAAAGTAACATCAGTAGCAGACAAGTCATTATCAATGGTCTTGGGTACCCCCACCACCGGCACACCTAATTGATAGAAACGGTAGGCAATGTTCAGGCTGCCATCACCACCGATAACCACCAATCCTCCTAAGCCAAGTTTTTCCATGTTGTCAATGGCCTGTTGTGACTTATCGCTAAAATGGTCTTGTCCATTCACTACGGAATGAAAATTAAAAGGATTGTCCCGGTTAGTAGTCCCCAGGATGGTTCCCCCTGTATGAGCAATTCCCGATACTGAGCTCAAGTCTAATGGCAGATAATCATTTTCCACTAAGCCCTTAAAACCATCGCGGAATCCTATCACTTCAACTCCATATTCATTTATAGCTGTTTTAGTAACTGCTCGAATTACCGCATTTAACCCTGGGCAGTCCCCTCCTCCAGTGAGCACTCCTATACGTTTAATCTTGGCCATATTTAACCTCCTAGATGACTTTCATATACTTTTTATAAATAAATATTTATTTGGGGATCTATGGCGTTGATCTTTTACTGCCTATTGTAAATTAATGGTCACTCCCAGTATATCATTATTCAGTTTAGACGTTTATAGCAAGTTGTGCTTTGAACAAGTTCATATAGTTGGATTTCTCATCCAAAATCAAAATCCTGCCAAATAGGTGCTGAATTCCAACGGTCTCTTAAATGCATTACGCATAATTATCTTTGACAATTGTGTTTCTGTAGTTTTGCGCGGCTTAGAATTAACTTCAATAAGCCAAATATGACCACTTTTATCCAGCCCTAGATCCAGGCCTAATTCTCCATAAATCATTTGACTGGTTTTCTCAATGGTCTGGGCTACCTGATAACAGACTTCCTTGATCTGCCTGTTTTTTTCTTCGATTAAGTCTGCTTTGCGAAACATTGCTCTCATCAAGATCTTAATGGGCAAAGCTTTACCACCACTACTTAAGTTGGATACCGAACTTCCTTTAGGGGCAACTCGGGCAAATTTCTTGCCAATTTGCCATTCTCCATGGCGGTTTTTTTGATAAATTATGCGGATATCAAAAGGTGATCCATGGTAGGTGGCTATATTAATTCCTTGTTGCACAATATATGGTTTATCAGCACGTATCTTGCGGGTTCTGGACATAAAGTCAGTGGCATTGTCAGCGACACTCCGGAAACGTTTGCTGCGGTGTACCACATAGTTCAAGTTGCCTTTCTGATCCAAGGTTACCCGTATGATTCCCAAGCCCAGGCTTCCATTACTGGGCTTTACATATACAATTTTATATATTTTCAACATTTCTTCTAAATTTTCGGCGGTTAAAGGCCGGGTTTCCGGAAGATGTTTGTGCAGCCAAGGGTTAGTGAGGAGCATTTGATGAACTTTCCATTTGTTCAAAAATGAGGGATTAAAATAATTGAGATAAGGCTGCTGCATTAACCTGATTTTTGTATTTCTAATCTGATCGCGGGCTTCTCCGGAACGAGTGGATACCCGGTCATATACCACATCGGGTAAGGGATACAGGGAGGACACCCAAACCCCTCGGCCTGAACTGTTGGGACGATAGGAATAACCCCTGACTGTTAAATTGTCCCAGTTAATAGACGCAGGGGTAAAAATATAGGTCTGGCCAGGCAGCGTGTTACTTATATGACTTAAAAAAATGAGCTCGGCCCCAATATGGGTTGGCTCATAATATCCACGGTTTGGCAAACTGGTAGCAAATATTCCAATGGTAGGTCCTAGATGCAGCATATCATACTTACTATCATATCGAATCTGCAAACGTTTCTGTTTATGAACATAAAGTGCCTGAGCCAAGGCGGGTGATAACGTATAAGTAGCACGTTCATCTGCCTTTACTACCATTTCGGTAGTAACAACCAGGCAACCTACTCTCACTTGCACCAGGGGTTGGACATTTATTCCCAGATTTTCCACCAGACGATCGGATAGAAATATTCTGCCAACTACTTGCACTCAGCATACTCCTTTCCAGAAAATCCTGCCAGATAGCGGCTATAAAGCATAGGATTCACTATGGACTGCTGACGAATAAAAGGCTCATCAATCAGGCGAAATATTCGGCGGGCGGGACGTAAATTGGCCTCAATGAACCAAACTTTGCCGTCTACATCTATTCCTAAATCAACTCCCATTTCTCCGGCAGAACCGATAGTTTTTTCTAAAACTCGAGCTGATTCTAAGGCTATATAACGGATATCGCTCTCAATTTGATCTCGCTGTTGCTGGCTAGAAAAATGCCTTTCCAGTACTGTGGTGAGTTTGGCTCCACGTCCACCGGAAGATAGGTTGCTAGTGATGGATCCTGCGGGTCCCATGCGGCAGCCGATACCTGTGACCATCCATTTTCCAGTATGATTTTTTTGTACGATTACCCGTATGTCGGTAATATGACCCTCATCAATAAGTAAATTAATGCCTTGTTGTACCAAGTAATCTCTTTTTCCCATTACACTGCTTAAAGAAGCCTTTAGTTGCCCCAAACTAGTAGCGGCTCCCCGCACTGCCTTTTGGTTCTTCTGATACTGGTATTGGTATAATTTATTGGACCGGTTGCGAGTGACTCGAATAATGTTTTGACCTTTTGAGCCTATAATTGGTTTTAAGTAAACGGTCCGGTATTTTTTTAACATCGCCTCAACTACAGTAAAATTTGTTAACAACCTAGTATCAGGAACAAAATCTTTCAGGTGAGGCTGGTTGTTAATAGTCTGATAAGTTACCCATTTGCCAGCCAATTGGGGGTTAAGAAATTTCACTCCCAGGGCATCAAATTTTTTGCGGATTTCCACAATAACACGGGAATAAGCATAAGTTCTTTCGCGAGGATATACTACATCTGGAAAAGGAAAAGTCTGTTTCACCCATGCACCTTTCCTGAAGGTATATCCGGTGACCAGTTGACGTTGCCAGTTGATAGCATAAGGACTAAATGCGAAACATATCTCTCCAAGCTCCTGCCCTCTGATGATTAATGACTTAATAAAAGTGGTTTGACCAGCATATCGCTTGCTGGGTCCACCTAGTATTTCTATCATAATTCCTACCATAGGACCGAGTCGAAGCTCTCCGGCATTATAGATATAACCGTATTCACTGTCGGGGGTTAAACACAACTGGTGGATGTTTGTGGTATGCATAAAAGCAGCATCATTTTTTCCCGGTAGTATACTGATGACATAAGGAATTTTCCGTTTGCCGGCACAAATCAACAGTTGATCATTATCCTTTAAGGACAGTCTCTTACCCAAGCTCTCGGTTATGCCAACTCTTTTTGTGCCCAGTTTGTTATCAGCTGTGATGCGAATCTTAGGAAATATGTGCATCTTATTATCGCCCCGTTCCTGTTAAGTATCTTATAATATGAAAATGATTCATTCTTTGCTAATATTAAAAGTATCGACGCAGCACCCACTTTCCCAGCCATAATATGAATAATAGGAGCAAATGGAGAGATCAACATTATGATACTTATAAGTGCCTGCTTGTGTGGATTGAATTGTAAATACAATGGTGGCAGTAACGAGCACCCGGTTTTCGCAGATATGCTGGATCGTGGAGAGGTGGTTACCGTGTGTCCGGAAGTCTTAGGTGGACTGCCTATTCCTAGAAAACCCGCTGAAATAATTAACGGAACCGGATATGATGTATTGGAAGGAACTGCCCAGGTTATTAGTAACGATGGAGAAGATTTGACCACTCCATTCTTGTTGGGAGCTAAACGTACCTTGGAATTAGCCCGGGAATATGATGTTAATTTAGTGATTCTGAAAAGCAACAGTCCTTCTTGTGGTGTGGGCGAAATATACGATGGCACCTTCTCTCATCGCCTGCGGGAAGGCTGCGGTGTTACCGCCGCTTTACTAAAGGAAAACGGTTTTTCCGTAGTTAGTGATGTGGAATATCTCAAGGAGCGTGGTCAGGAATGAAGGCAATCAGCCTTTTTTCAGGGGGACTTGATTCCCAGTTGGCAGTTAAGCTGATGCAGAATCAAGGCATCGAAGTAACAGCTATAACCTTCGATAGTCCTTTTTTCGGGGCTAATGAACGTACTAAAAAAGCAGCTTGCCACTTGGGTATTGAATGGTTGGTACAGCCGGTGGGTGACGAATATTTTGAAAAGGTATTAAAAAACCCGGTATACGGATACGGCAAAAATCTAAACCCCTGTATTGACTGCCATGCCTTTATGTTCAGAAAAGCCGGAGACTTAATGCAGGATCTAGGGGCTTCCTTTATCATTACCGGTGAAGTTCTAGGTCAGCGCCCCATGAGTCAGAATCGCTCTGCGCTTAATGCGGTTGATAAGCTGTCAGGATATAAAGGATATATAGTCCGTCCTCTTTGTGGACAGCTGCTGGATGCTACTATACCTGAAAAAGAGGGCTGGATAGATCGCCAGATGTTATTGGACATCAGTGGACGCAGCCGCACCCGCCAGATGCAGCTGGCTGAAAAATATGGCATCCAGGAATATCCGTCCCCAGCCGGAGGATGTTTGCTAACTGAACAAAACTATGTACGTCGTCTCAAGCACTTAATGAGCCTGATTGAAAATCCCCGACCTGAACACCTGGGTATATTAAGAGTGGGACGTCATTTCTACCTGCAGGAAGGATTACTACTGGCAGTTGGTCGTAATCATGCTGAAAACGAGCGGTTGGAATCGCTGGCCACTTCCTCTGATCTGTTACTGAAAGTAACCGACCGTCCTGGTCCAGTGGGCTTGCTGCGGGCAATTCTGCCGGTTGATATTGAATCTTATTTAAATTACGCCGGCTCTATAGTGGCTCGCTATAGTGACGCCAAAAATGAAAGTACCGCCCGTTTAAAAATCTATACTCCGGACGGCCAGATTATTAATGCTATAGAAGTCACTCCGCTATCCCCGGACCGAGTTCCTGCTACCATTTAGCTGGTTGGATAGCCGAAAATGCTAAGATCTATCTGATCATATATGGCCTGATAGCCTGAACGGGTGGGGTGTCCCCCATCCGGCAGCAACAGGTCAGTGCGAAGATTACCTTCCTGATCATAAAATGCCTTATGAAAATCTATTACCTGAAGATTATGCTGTTCTGCCAGTCTATGTATCCATTCCCGCAAGCGTTGCAGGATTCGTTCCCAGGGTGGATAGTCCACTGCTGTAGGAGTACCCAAAATAACTGTAATGCCAGCAGCAAGAGCTTTTTCTACCATAGTCTGTATATTATAAGTAATAAGATCAAAGGAATCCTGGCATACCACATCATTAATACCGCCCATGAGTATTAAATGAGTGGGCTGGGCTTGGAGTACATGGCGGTCAAAGCGGGCCAGCATATCAGAGGTGGTGTTCCCATTAATCCCCCGGTTGATTATTTCTACTTGCAGCTGTTTCTGCAACATTGCTACCCATGAATCCTGAGGGCCAAAGGGAAACCCCCAGGTAATTGAATCACCCAAGCATACTATTTTCATTAGTTTTCCTCCTATACCGCAGTAAACAAACCATCTTCTACGGTTTTTACCATACCCATTTTCTCCAAGCGTTCCAAATGCTTTATAACCATCAGCTTTTCCCAGAATAAAACAAAAGGAGTTGGATGCAGGCGGTAGATTAAGTGTTGCTCAGCTATTTCGTGCAGATCAGCAGGTTTCTTTTTTAAAAAAGCATAAATGCGTTCATCCCGTTTTATAATCCGTTGCCTAAATTCCTTCATAGCCGCTTTGGGATCGGTATTAATCTCGTTGATATGGCAAGAGCACACCCGAGGGGGATTCAAAGCAACTAAGCGGTCAATGGATTGGATCATCTGGTCCGGACTGGCCATAATCTCTCCATACCATGGGCCAGCTTGGGTTAAACAAATGTCTCCTGTAAATAAAAACTCCTGGTCAGGGAACCAGAAACAACAGTGTCCAGCCGAATGCCCCGGAGTATGCAATACCTCCACTTTAGTGTGCCCGAAATCCAGTACTTGTCCATCAGTTAATACTCCATGAATATCTATATCCGGCTTGCCTGCTGCTTCGATGCCTAACTGGGCAGCAGCCTCCCGGTAATCAATTCCCGGCATCAATTCATCCCAACGATCAATGGAATTATAATACATAAACTCGTCCCAATCTGATAAAGCTTGAGTATCATCAGCATGTATATAGGTCTGAGCACCGGTGAAAAACCGGTGCCCTCTGGTGTGATCATAATGATGATGAGTGTACAGAACCATGTCGATTTGATCAGGTTTAATTGCGTTTAAGGACTTAACATCGGCGCCAGTATCTATTATGGCTTTAATGTCATCATCAACAAATACACAGTTGCAAAACATGAACCCTGCTTCACTGAAGACCAGTTTCACGTGATGGTCAATGGAAACAACCAAGTCTCCCCACCCCCTACCTGTAAATCCTCTCTTATTTATTCTACCGCTTCCTCTAACTGACGTATTATCTCATCTAGTTTATCGATGTATTCTCCATATCCGGCCCAATCGCCTTCCCGCAGCCGTTGTTCAGCCCGATCATAGTAATCTCTGGCCAAAGCGGTTAGTTCAGCTACACTGGATGGAGCAGCAGGTTCATCATCGGGCTTGGTCCCGGTACCAGGCCCACCGCCAGCAGGCTGATCGCCAAACAGCTTTAATAAGGCGTCCTCCAGAGAAGGTTCCATCACGATTTTATTGCCAAATCCAGCTATTACCCGCTTTAATTCTGGAATACGGCCATTTTCTGCCTGCAGATACAGAGGCTCAACATATAGGATGGAATTGGCCATGGGAATTACTAAAAGATTACCCCGGTAGACTCGTGATCCCCTTTGACTCCAGAGGGTCAACTGCTGGGCTATTTCAGTATTTTGGTTTATGCGAGCTTCAATCTGTTCCGGGCCATAAACCGTCTCCTGTTTGGGGAAGTTGAAAACCAGCATTTTCCCGTAATTGTCACCGTCCATACGAGCTGCCATCCAGGCTATCATATTAGGACGGCTCTTTGGTGAATAAGGAAGCATCAGTACGTATTCGGCCTCCGTTTCGCCAGGCAGCTTCATAATCAGGTAATAGGGTTCCACCTGCTGAGGCTCTTCTTCCACAATTTCCGTAGGTATGACCCATAAGTCTTCCTTATTGTAGAACACGTTAGGGTCGGTCATATGGAAGGTACGGTACATATTGGCCTGGATCTGGAACATATCTTCTGGATATCTAATATGGGCTCTCAAACTATCGGGCATGGCTTCCAGCGGCAGGTACATACCCGGGAATATTTTATCGTAAGTTTTAATTATGGGATCAGTTTTATCTGCGATATAAAATTTCATCTCGCCGCTATAGGTATTAACGGTTATCTTGACTGCATTGCGAATATAATTATTGCCGGTACTGTCAAAAGGCTGAGAATAAGGGTACTTGTCAGTAAAAGTATAAGCGTCCAGCATCCAGTAAAGGGCTCCTTGATCATCGATCACGATATAGGGATCTTGATCAAAACGCAGATAAGGAGCAATTTTCTTTACCCGCTGCATAATGTTCCTATGCATCAGCACCTGGCTGTCACTGTTTATGTCGTTGGATAGTATCATTTTATAGTCCTTTAATACCCAGGCTAACACCAGCCGCTTACCTAAGGAACCAACCTTGATGCCATTCTTACCCTGGTAGGTGGAATAAACATTTTCATCCCCCATAGGATAATCGAATTCTGGCTGATCAGTGTTCACAATAACGTAAGAATTGGTTCTTTCACCAAAATAGATTTCCGGACGGGTAACCTTAAGATCCGTAATAAACTGGGGAGGAATGTCTTTTATTATAAATTCGGGAAAGCCTTCCTCAGCCACTTCCGTAACCGGACTGGCTACTATACCATAACCATGTGTATACATTAGCCGCTGGTTAATCCAGGTTTGGGCCTCGGCAGTAAGCTCGCTTTGATCTATTTCGCGAGCTGACAACATAACCTGACGATAGCGCCCGTCGATGGTGTAGCGGTCGATATCCACATCATCGAATACATAGTAAGGCCTTAACTGTTGCAGGTTTTTATAGGTGGTCTTTAACGGCTGCCAATCCCAAAGTCTTATATTATTAATCGTAGCTTCATGGGCAGGATCATTAATGTCCAGGTTGTAATCAATTTTAAATTCCCTCTCTTCTGCCCTATCCAGCGCATAGGCTTGACGGGTAAAAGCAATAGAGTTTTCTAAGTAGGGTTTCTCCTTGTTAAACTCGTTGGGCTGTACCACTAGTTTTTGCATTAGGGCAGGATAAGCGCTTCCTATAATAATAGCTACACCCATCCAGGCTACTATGCCCCAAATAACCCAATTTAGTTTTTGCACAAAAATATTAGCCAGAATTATTACAGCCACTGCCAGGGAGACAATCATCAATACTTTAAGAGCCAGTAGCCGGGCGTGAATATCCGTATAAGTAGCTCCGAATATTAATCCATTGCTAGAGAAAAGCAGTTCATAACTATTTAGCAGGTATCCCCAGGATTTAAGAGCAAAGATTAGAGCGAGAACTACAGCCAGATGGCCTTTAGCAAAGGTGAACTCTCTCCAGTTTCCTAACAAAGCAGCCGAACTGGCATTCAACATATAAACTACTATCAGAGTGACGAAAACTAGAACTAGAGCAGACATTAAGGTGCTGTATGCAAACTGGTAAAAATTAAGATTGAAAAAGTAAAAGCCTATATCTTTGTTAAATATTGGATCAGAAGTACCTACAGCTACTCGATTCAAGTACTGTTGTACTACAATCCAGTTATCCGCTGCCACTGAACTGACTAAAAAGGCCCCCAATAAAGATATGCCTATGAATAACCAGGTAGCGTTTTTCCCGCGTAAAAATTGTTTCCATGGATTTGGATTTGGGTTTAGATAAATAATATCTTGATCAGGATCGTTATGATAGGGCGGATCCTCTTCATTGGTCAAATTTCGTCGAGCAATAAAAAGGTTAACGGCAAATATAATAAAAACCAGCAAAAATACCAGGCAGTAAAGCCCTACTTTGTTAAACAGAAAAGTAACAAAAACCTCTTTGAAATTTACGGACTCGAACCATAGCCAGTCCACATACATATTGGATAAGAATGATATAAACCATAAGATAAGAAACAGTAAAATCAGCTTAATGGTACTGCTCATTGAGCCTTTCTGCTGGTTATCCATCCAATCCCTCCTCATATACTTCCTTCAATAATGTTGCTTTGCGTAAATCCCGGCATCCGCAATCACCTTCCTCAGGCAGATTGCGCAGAACCGAAAAAAGAAGTTTCCCTACTTCCTGACTTTGATTGTAAAATATATCAGTTAATTCCCGGTGGGTCCAGGGAGCAACGATTCCTTCAGCATAATTGACTACCATATAGAAACCTGCATAACAGGCCCCAATTTCCCGGGCTAGATAAACCTCGGGACAAATACTCTGCCCTATTACATCTCCTGCTCCCAATCGGTAGAAATTTACTTCCGCCGGACTTTCAAAATGCCGGCCGTCAGTGTTGATATAAATGCCCCGGTCAAAAACCCGCCCAG
This sequence comes from Bacillota bacterium, assembly GCA_029550685.1. Classification (GTDB taxonomy): domain Bacteria; phylum Bacillota; class Syntrophomonadia; order Syntrophomonadales; family Syntrophomonadaceae; genus DTU018. The sequence goes on along the minus strand of JAKPGY010000094.1, from coordinate 22,724 downwards.
CTTTCCACATTTCTCTGGTCTTTTTCATCAAACGCTGGCGCAGATCAGGGCATAATGCGTCCCGCATGATCAGCAGATAGCGATCATCCAGGTTTACATCCTTCCGCATGGAAACATCTATGTAATCATGAGGAATTACAATATCGCGAGGATCCAGCAAATGGTTGACTGCTCCCACACCACCTTCGGCCAGGATTCTTTTCACTCCAGCCTGAGCTAAAACCCAAAATACTTGACGGGAGGCATTGGCTCTGGTGACTCCCCTGCGCCATCCATGCATGCGACAGGTCAGCACCCTCCTAGCTCCCTGCTCACCGTGGATCTCTAATAGTTTGAAGGCTGGACTGTCTCCAAAAGGAGTAGCAAAGACCATATTCTGGTCAATAATTTTTACGAAATCCAGTTTCAGATCCTCCGGAACTTGGATGCTTAAAGTACTTGAACCCCCTATTAAGGCTAGTGAAGCATGGGGAATTATCATTGCCGCCCTCCTGGAAAAGTTTTAATAATGCGATATTCAGTATCCCGCAGAGCAGGTATGCGCCCGGCAGATGTAATCAACTCAATCATTTCTTCTATATTCATGCGGTAACTTAACCCAGCTGCCCGCACAACATTTTCTTCGATCATAATGCTGCCCAAATCATCAGCTCCAAAGAACTGGGATATCTGTCCAATCTGTTTTCCCTGGGTTACCCATGATCCCTGAATATGATCAAAGTTGTCCAAATAAAGGCGGCTTAGGGCTAAAAACCGGAGGTACTCCAGGGAAGATATTTTATCTCCCATTAATTCATTATTTCCAGGTTGATAGGTCCATACGATAAAAGCTCTAAAACCACCGGTCTCATCCTGCAGATCGCGAATACTTTGCAGGTGGAACAGGCGGTGATCCAGGTTTTCCACCGTGCCGATCATCATAGTGGCGGTGCTTTTGATGCCTTCCAGGTGAGCTGCTCGCATAACCTCCAGCCACTCATGGCTGCTGATTTTATTAGGACTAATCTGGGCTCGTACCTCATCATGAAGAATCTCCGCCCCCCCTCCAGGCAAAGAATCCAAGCCCGCATTACGCAGGCGCCGTAGGGTTTCCGTCAGGGTCAACCCTTCTTTACGAGCAAGGAAAGCTACTTCGGGTGCTGTCAGGGAATGAATAGTAATATTATAGCGAGCCTTGATTCCCCGGAACATCTCTTCAAAAAAAGCCAGGTCTAAATCCTCATTTAATCCCCCTTGAATCATCAACTGGGTTGCCCCCAATTCCAATGCTTCCTCAATTTTTTGATAAAGCAGCTTTTCATCAATTACATAAGCATCTGGGTCATCTTTATCCCGGTAAAACGCGCAAAAGCGACATTGGCATGAACATATATTGGTATAGTTAATATTACGATCTATTACAAAGGTAGTCATCTTTTCCGGAAAACGACGATCCCGCACTGCATTAGCCGCCCGGGCCAATTCATAAATATCAGCATCTTGAAACAGCAAACGAAACTCATTGGGGGTCATCCGGCGACCTTGGGTCAGTTCCTGCAAAATACTCTGTGTTTTAGACAAAATAACCCTTCCCTATTATAGATTTAAGACATTCAGCGGCGGAACCTGTTCTAACAGCCCCATGCTGTTGGCCTGCCGGTAATACTCCAGCAGTCCTTCCTGCTTGGAGACATCAAAATCAAAACGCAAGGTCCTAAAATATTCCACCAAATACTCGGGAGGAAAGTCTTCCCACTGGCTGGCCTTGCGGGCCACATCCTCTATATTTTCCAGGCTATATGCCATGGAATCGCAGAAGGCGTCGTAAATAAGCTTGACCTGATCCAGATGGTTTTCAGCAAATTCACGTCGTATAGCCCAAACCGAAAATACCATGGGCAAGCCGGTCATATCCTTCCACTCCTGGCCCAGGTCATAAACATACAGACTATCCGAGGTTTTGTATTTAGCTCTTAAGGCATCATCGCCTATGAGCAAAGCTGCATCAGCTTCCATGAGCATGGCCCTTAATTCCGGAATAGAGTCGAAATACTCCGGTACCGCTTCATACTTGCGCGCCATAATTATGCGCAGCAGAGCCTGGGAAGTAGCCGAGGTATTAGTCAAAGCGATTTTTTTATGATGCAGATCCTGTATAGGAATCTTGGAAAAGAGGTAAATACTCTTTACTTCACCATCGCAACTAATGGATATATCAGGCATGATTACATAGTCATGAAAATTCTTAGCATATTTAATGGAAGGAATGGCAGCCATGTCAAGCAGATTGGCCTCCAGCATGGCAGTCAGGTCCTTGGGAGTACCTTTTATCAAATCGATGTCTAATAGGAATTTCTTTTCTATTAATCCGTAAAAAAGAGGAAAACAATTAATGAACTGAATGTGCCCAACTCTTGGTCTCATTTTGTGCCTCTCCTTTTAATATGTCCTCAGGATATTGTAAACCGTGTCCCTTTCCGCAGGAATATAACCGGTATCCTTTATTAAAGTAATCATTTCCTGCTTGGTTATACCTTTCCTGGTTTTAGCTCCGGCTGCATGCATAATGCGTTCTTCCACAATAGTTCCATCCATATCATCAGCACCGAAATGCAAAGCAATTTGAGCAACAGGTATACCCTGCATTATCCAGAAAGCTTTAATATGGTCGATATTGTCCAGCATCAGCCTGGAGATAGCAATGGTTTTAAGATCATCCACGGCACTGGTGCGAGTTATGTGGCTCAGTTTAGTATTGTCCGGCAGAAAAGGCAGCGGTATAAAAGATTGAAAACCAGGGGCTTCATTTTGCAGTTCCCGTAATTTAAGCATATGGTCAATGCGGTCCTCAATGGTTTCCACGTGGCCATAGAGCATAGTGCAATTCGTCTTTATCCCCAGTTGGTGAGCAATACGATGCACTTCCATCCACTCTTCACTGCTGGCCTTTCGAGGACATAATTCCCGCCGGATGTCATCATTAAGGATCTCAGCTCCGCCTCCGGGCATGGAACCCAAACCCACGGACTGCAGTTCTTTCAATACTTGTTCCACTGATAAGCCGCTGATCTTTGCAAAGTATACAATTTCTACGGCGGTGAAAGCCTGGATATGAATATGAGGATAAGCTTTGTGAAATCTATCAATAATGTCCACATAATACTCAAAAGGCATTTTAGGATGGAGGGCACTGACAATATGAAACTCGGTTATACCGCTGTCAGCTTGACTGCTGCCATAGTCAAAGGCTTCCTGCGCTGACATAAGATAAGGTCCGCCTTCACCATCCTCATCCACTCCAAAAGCACAGAATTTGCATCGAGATACGCAGATATTGGTCAAATTTATGTGGCAGTTAACATTAAAAAAGACATGTTTACCCGTCTTGTGAATTTTTACTTCCCTGGCCAACTGGCCAATATCCAATAATTCGGCTTCATTGTATAAAAATAGCCCATCATTTTTATCCAGGGGTACCCCGTTTCTCACTTTGTCAGCTATTTTTTGCATACCTTTATTCATTTAGATCTCTCCTAATAGCACTTAGCTGTATTATAGCAAATTTATAAATAGGGTCAGGGCGGAAAAATCCCCAACGTGATGACGGCGCAAACGTTACTGCTGCATCATCCAACCAGGAATCTCTCTGCCTTGACCCTATCTATTTAGCCTCTTTGCGGACCTGTTCCATATAGCGATAGTATTCAATAGGATCAATTTCTTCGCTAAAAGTTAGCGCCCATTCCAAACGTCGTATTACTTCTTCGGTAGTACCTGATCCAGTAAAAATCAAAGGTTGACAGGACAGCTTCTCCAGAAACATAGCAAGTTCAACCGCCAGTTCTTCAATTTCCTTAAGGCCCTGCTTAACATTATACAGGTTTTGTTGGGCCAACTCTTTCTGTAGTTGGCAGCTTTTGGCCTGTATTTCCAAAATAGTGTCATTAATGATTCCGGCGGGCAGAAAGTTGGTCATCGCTGTTTACCCCTCAGCAAAATCTAATTTAAATTTCTGCGGTATCCCATAAAAACCTTTTTTGTTATTTTTCCAGAGCAAGTTTGACAATTCTATCCACCAGTTCTTCAAAATCAATGTTGGCAGCACGTGCAGCGTCCGGAACCAAGCTCATTTCTGTCATCCCTGGTATGGTATTTACCTCCAGCACAAAAGGATTTCCTGATTCATCAACACGAAAGTCCACCCGGCCAAAACCACGGCATTTTAATAAACGGTAGGCAGCTGCCGCAATCTGCACAACCTTTTGTGTAACTTCATCACTCAGTCGAGCTGGTATTAGGTGCTCACATTTCCCCTGGGTATATTTGGATTCGTAATCATAAAATTCATTCACAGAGGTTATTTCTATTATAGGGAGAACTTCTATATCCTGATTTCCCAAAACAGCAGCTGTTACTTCTGTTCCCTGAATATACTGTTCCACCAGCACATCACTATCATATTTAAATGCTTGTTCCAGAGCAGGACCAATTTGAGTTTTCTCTTTTACAATCACGGTACCTATACTTGAACCCTGGGTAGGTGGTTTAACCACCAGAGGTACTCCAAATGTTGAAGCCAGGTTTTTGCATGTTCCTTGAGGATCGCAGTGGTATTCTTTCTGGCTAACTATAACATAAGGAGCAGTGGGGATTCCCTCCAGAGTTAAATACTTTTTGGTTAGAATCTTATCAATGCAAATAGCACTGGAAGCTAATCCCGAGCCGGTATAAGGAATTTTCCATAGGTCCAGCAGCCCCTGTACTGCACCATCCTCACCTGGTTTACCATGCAAAGCTATAAATACCACATCAGGTTTATGCTTCTTTATTTCTTCCAAGGCGTCTGGATTAAAATCCCAGCCTTCGGCTTGGTAGCCAATATTTCGCAGAGCCTGCAACACAGCATTTCCACTCTTTAAGGATACCTCTCTTTCGGCAGATGTGCCGCCCATTAATACTAATACTTTCATTACGACCCTCCATTCGGTTTTTAAAGTTATACCGCCAGCTAAGTTTATCTCTCATAATCAATCATTTGCTTGTGGTCATCAATATTATTAAAAGACCGTCTTTATGTATATACGACTGCAATACAATTATCTTAAATGATATTCTACAAATAATAAAATATACTTTACAGAACATTTGTTCGTTTGTATACTAATAAGAGAACATTTGTTCTGTGAGGTGATTTTTAATGTTTGTCGGTTTCAGCAAAAGGGAATTCGTTCAATCAGTTCTGGCTGCAGTTAGTATGTTAGGTTCGGTTTATCTCTTTAGTGTTGGTTTCTTACTTCTTTTCTAGTTAACGAAAAAACATTTTCCCTGATTAGTTATGTTATGACATTATCACTGATTAACAACACATTAACGGGTATTCTCTTGAATGATCCCCTATCCTGTGGTACAATAGGTTTTGCTGAACACAGTACAGGGGAGTAGCTCAATTGGCAGAGCATCGGTCTCCAAAACCGAGGGCTGGGGGTTCGAGACCTCTCTCCCCTGCCAAATAGCAAAAAACTGGAGCTTTTTAAGCTCCGTTATTTTTTTTGGCAATTAGATGAAACCATCTATTTGCCTTTTTGAGTTTTCGCATTTATGAGGCCTCAACTCCTTTGGACCAGGAGAGTGTTTTTTAATTACCGTTTATTGAGGTTTCTTTCCTCGTTCTACCCTATTTTTTCACTCCTCTTGATACTGTGAAACCGGTGATAGGTCGAACCTTCTCTCTAACGGGCCCTACCGGAAGACGATCCGATCCTATAGCTTTATCCTAAACTATAATTATTTGTTATTAGACGAATTATATTTTGTAATCTATACTATTTTATTATGAATACCAAAAATGGGGGTCTGAAGAATGAAGCGGAGAAAGTGGTTAAGTTTATTGTTGTGTTTTATTCTAGCCATTACAATGCTGGCTGGCTGTGCAGGCAATGAAACGGGTAATAAGGACAATGCGGCTGCGCCAAAGGACAATTCTATTAAGATCGGCGGCTCCAGTACACTGGCACCCATCATAGCTCAATGTGCTGATGATTTTACGGAAGAATTTAAAACCTGGAATAATGTTGACCCCAGCTTACCGGAAGAACCCATCGTTATATTCGTGTCAACCGGTGGTTCCGGATTTGGTCTGAAATCAGCTCTCGATGGGACATTTGATTTTGGTATGGTGAGTAAAACCTTAAAAGATGAAGAAAAGGAACAATTCGCCAATGGCAGCATTACTCAGCTGGGTTCTGATGTATTGGTTATCGGGGTTAATGCAGCCAATCCAGTTGCTCAGGTAAAACCTAGCCTTACAACTGAAGAGCTGGTCTCAATTTTTTCGGGCCAGATTAAAAACTGGAAAGAACTTGATCCTGCTTTACCTGACCGACCTATTGTAGTGGCTGTTCGTGATCTGGGCGGTGGGGCCAGCGAAGTTTTCGATGCGGCCATTATGAAGGGTACCCCCATATCCGAAGAAGCTTTACAGATTCCCTCCATGGGAGCCTTGGCCGGCAAGATAATGGACAATGCAGATACCATAGGTTATGTATCCAGCGGCTTGGTTAACCAGAATCCCGATAAAATAATCCCTATCAGCGTTGACGGAATTGCACCTACTCTGGAGAATATCAATTCCGGAGCATACAAAGTTGGCCGGCCACTGCTGCTGGTCAGCAAAGATCAACCTGACCTTCGTGAACAGAAGTTCCTTGACTACCTGCTATCTGAGAAAGGCTTAAAGGTGGTAGAGGAATTAGGATATATTCCGGTGGCTCAATAATCTATATCATATTGGCGAGCAGGTTAGACCTGCTCGCCTGTTTTCGCACTATAAAGAAGGTAACGGAAATTGATAAATTTAGGAGCAGAATTAAAGGAAAAAATAATAAGTTTCATCGTAATTGGTGCAGCAACTGTTTCATCACTGCTGCTCTTAGCTATGCTGATCTATATATTACGGGAAAGCTGGCCTATCTGGTCACAAATCGGTGTAAGTGCTTTTTTGACTGGATCAACCTGGAGGCCTTTGAACACTCCGCCTGAAATTGGTATCCTCTCCATGATCGCCAGTACCATGTGGGTAGCCGGAGGAGCCTTGCTTATTGCGGCTCCGCTGGGAATTGGCTGTGCTGTTTTCCTGGCCGAATTTGCTCCATCGTCTCTGGCGGCAGTTTTACGTCCTGTTGTTAATATGTTGACCGGTATACCCTCAGTTGTTTACGGTTTTCTGGGGGCAGCTGTTTTAGTGAAGTTTTTTGAAGTAAAATTCGACTTGGCCAGCGGCGAATCACTTTTTGCTGCTTCTCTAATACTAGCTATAATGGTTATTCCCTTTATAATTGCCAACTCTGAAGCTGCTCTGCGCTCAGTAGCATCTGAATACCGCCACGCCGGAATTGCTCTGGGGGTTTCCAAACCATATCTGACCATGCGTGTTTTGGTGCCCCTGGCCCGAAAAGGAATGCTGGGGGCACTGGTACTAGCCTTTGGCCGAGCAATGGGTGAAACCATGGCGGTGCTCATGCTGGCTGGGAACATACTGCGCTTTCCCGGATCATGGTTTGACAAGGGTGAGCCACTTGCGGCATTGATTGCTTTGGAGCTAGGAAGCAGTATACCGGGTAGTTTTCATTACCAGGCCTTGTTTGCTGCGGGACTGGTTCTGGTTGTAATGGTTATAGCTGTCAATGCAGTCATAAACCTTCTTTTGAACCGGATACAAAATGAGGTTTGAAATATATGAAAAAAACAATGATTGATTACCTGCTGATGGCTTGGTTCTGGTCATCGGGGCTTCTCATACTGGTAATCCTACTGGCTATAATAGTATACCTCATCTGGCGTGGTGGAGCGTTTGTCAACCTGGAGTTTATACTTGAGAGCCCCAGTGGATTTCCTCTCGGTACTGAAGGAGGAATATTTCCGGCTATAAAAGGAACCTTATGGCTTATTTTACTGGCCTTGGTCCTATCTATTGTTCCGGGCTTGATGACAGCCATATACTTGAGTGAATATGGGCGCAGCGGACGATTGGCGGCCTTCATAAGCCTTCTGGTACAAAGCATGGCCGGAGTCCCTTCTATTATTACCGGTTTATTTGTCTATGCTCTGGGGGTAGTTACACTAGGCTGGGGAATATCACTCCTGGCAGGAGGGTTAGCTCTAGCTATTATGGTTTTCCCTGTCATTGTAGTATCCAGTCGTAATGCTCTCCTGGCAATTGATGAGAATTATCGATTGGTGGCAAGCTCTCTGGGGGTTTCAAAATCTTATACGTTATACCGGATCATTCTGCCCCGGGCGATACCAGGCATACTTGCCGGGATATTATTGGCTTTAGGATATGCTGCTGGAGCCACTGCTCCGATTATGGTAACAGCCGCAGCTATTATAGCCAGTTCATCAGGGGCTTTGCTGGAACCAGTTATGGCTTTACCCTATCATCTCTATATATTGTTTACGGAACATAGTTCCATTCATCATGCTTATGCAACAGCCCTGGTTTTGGTTTGCTTAGTGTTATTTCTTAATATACTGGCACTATCATTAAGCAGCTTACAAGAGAGGATAAATAGATAATGAATACGGTTGAATTTATTGATTTTAGCACTTTTTATGGTCAAAAGGCGGTTTTGAGAAATATAAATATGAAGTTTACCGCTAATTCCATTACAGCTATAATAGGACCTTCCGGATGTGGCAAAACAACATTATTACGAAGTATCAATCGTACCGCGGAATTGGAAAATGGATTTAACAGCCGGGGGGATATAAGAGTATTAGGGCAATCAATCAATGAATATCGAAATGTGTCTATTTTGCGCCGGCGGGTAGGTATGGTTTACCAGGTTCCGGTAGCCTTGCCTTTAAGCATAATGGAAAATGTACTCTTTGGACCAAAGTACTATGGGGTGAAAAACCGGTCCGAATTAGAAGCTATAACTGAGAAATGCCTCCGCCGGGTAGCTCTCTGGGATGAAGTAAAAGATCGCCTGAAACGGCCTGCATCACAGCTATCCGGTGGTCAGAAGCAGCGCCTGGCTATAGCCCGGGCGCTGGCTGTGGAGCCACAGCTATTACTTCTTGATGAACCCTGCTCCAGTCTTGATCCGGCTTCCACTGGGATGATTGAAGATTTATTAACCCAGCTGGCCGAGGAAATAACAATTATTATTGTTACCCATAACCTTTTCCAAGCTAAGCGAATATCCCATGAGACCGCCTTTATACTGGAGGGCCGGCTCATAGAAAAAGCCCCAACCAACAAATTGTTTGAGTCTCCTGAAAAACCGGAAACCCAAGGATTTGTTTCCGGCTTATTCGGTTAGTATCCCAAAGAAATTAAAAAGATCATGCTCCTGCTTTATTTTGCAAATACAGGCGCAGAGTTTCAGCACTATCGAAAATCGTATCAATCAGGTGCACGCAGCCATTTTGGGCTCCTAAATGGTGGGCTAGCTCCTTTTTACTCATCTGGGTAATATTGAGACCTATTAAACTTGGAACAAAGTTGCCGGATTCCCGGCACACCTGGTCCGGTGCTTTTAGCAATTCCCCCCAGGCTGCTTTTACCCGCTGGGCAGATTTAGTCAACTGTAAAACTGTACTGACTTGATGAAAGGAATCATTGAGTGAACCAATCAGCCAGTACTCATCTCCCGTGGTCAGCAAATGCTGGTTTTTAAACCGGTCAAACAGGTACTCCTTTCGCAATGAATCTCCTATATATTCCATCCAGGGAGCAGATATCCGGTCCAGGTTGCTGTAGTAACTACAGGTATCTTTCAAAAACTCATCGCCGGCATGGGTATATGCTTGCGCACTGGCAAAACCTCGTTCCTGATAAACAAAGGTTTCCGCCTGGAAAGCCCCGATAATACATTGATTAATAAGCTCTCGCTCCTGAGGGGATATTAACGGTTCCAGTATTTTCCTCAGTTCCGGTCCGCTGCCCGTATAGGCTGGTATTCCCTTTAGTTCAGGTATACCAACAACATCCTCACTAAACCCCCCGGGTTTGCCTAACTTAATCAACCGGGCTTCCTGGATAGAGTAATCCTTTATACTAACTGTTAATTGTGCTTCAGTTTCATCGCTGGAATCCAGGTAGTGGCAGGAACACACCAAGTTTTCACCAGTTCGTTGCACCTGTATATGCCAGGACCTTTGCCACAGACAGTTCATTTCTCTCTCCTCGCCAAAATAATTTTGCCTTTATCTTATCATTGAGGTAAATATGAAATAAAGTCTATTAGCCAAGAAGGTGAGCAAGTGCGGGTAGGGGTCTTTTATCATCCTGATTTTGCTGAGCGCGGTTATATAACTCTCAGGCACCGGATCAAACCAGCGTATGAGGCACTTTGCAAACAGGCGTATACTAACAAGCTACTGTTTTTTGAGCCTTCCATAACTCAATTGCACCAGGAGTTATTAATCCAGATACACACTGCTAGCCATATAAATACAGTCAAAGCAGAGGGGTTTCATGAAGTAGCTCTTTTAAGTGCTGCAGGAGTTGTGAATGCGGCGGAAATGTTAGCAACCCAACAACTAGATCGTGCTTTTTGCTTTGTCGGTACTGGGGGCCATCATGCCGGACGTAATTATAGCTGGGGATTCTGTTACTACAATGATGTAGCCATGGCCGTTCTGCGTCTGAATCAGCTGGGGATAAACCGGATTCTGATATTGGACATGGATCCCCATTCAGGAGATGGTACTAGAGATTTGGTGGCTTTAGATCCTAGCATAGTCCATATTAACTTCTTTGCTGATGAAAATTATTCTTACCAGGATAACAAACTAAATAATTACGGCATACTTCTTGACAATGCCACTGATCAGGTTTTCCTCCAGGCTTTGGAAGAGAACCTTCCGAGAGCTGCAGGCGCGGAATTTACTATCGTAATTTTTGGCCATGATTCTCATTGTGAAGACTATGGTGACTTCTATCTGACTATCGACGGTTACAGACAGTTTACTCACCGCATGAAAGAATTTTGCGGCACCCGTCCCCTGCTCTACGTTTTGTCAGGGGGCTCCAATCCCCAGGTAGCATCTTTAGCTATTCCGGCGGTGATTGAATCCCTTCTCTAACTATAACTGGCGGTATATTTCCTTGAATGCCGCCGGTTATTCAAGTACTGGCTAGCTTGGTTGCGAAGTGGGCATTTTTTTGGACAGCTGTTCTTTCAATTTCATGATTTCTTTTACCGCAATTTCACCTTTTATTAAAACTAATTCACGGGATTGGTTGTCCACTGCCCTGGCTAGGTCCTGAATAGCTATTTCTGTACAGCTAACCACGGTTTTCTCAGCCTTCTGGGCTTGATTCTTCAAAGAATCCCATTCATCCAGCATACTTACTGTTTGGGTCTGAGCTGTTTGCCAATCCTCTTGCTGTCCCAAGGCAGTTACCCGCATAATCTGATATTTGACATTATAAAAGGTGGGAGGTACCTCAGCTTTAAACAAACGTGCTATGTCATCAAACTGCCCATACAACTCAATAGCTGCCAACAAGCTTTCCGCCTCGTTCTCCTTATTAATTTCTGCAGTTAGCCGGTCTAAGGCATCGTCAAAGTTCAATTTAGTGGCATTATTCATACCGGCTTGCATAGCCTTAGCCTGAAGGGCGGTCCAGTTTTCATGAATACTCATCAAGCTTTTGATCTCCTGTTCCCAGGTGTCTAACATCCCAGCGGTTTGCTCCTGCTGATTTTGGGGTCCCTTTGGTTCCTGCTGATTCTGTCCCTTTTCCTGACCACTAGAGGAACCTTGATTCTCTGATTGTCGCTGCTGCTCTGTTAAGCCTGCCTGACCTCCGTCCTGCCCGCCTTGCTTTTGTTGATCTTCTTGGGCTTGAATCGGGGCAGATCTCCTTAGAGTAGAGGCCTGTCGCATCTTCCATTTTTGATCAGTTAACAATATTATGTTTTCTGTTTCTAAAACGATTTTTTCAAATTCAGAGGGGAGTTCAGCCTGCTGATTTTCTTGCTGAGCTGGCTTCTGAGCAGACCCCGATTGGCCAGAACAGCCTGGTATTATCAGAAGAATGGTGACCAGGAACATGGCTGCCCATGAGTATTTGCCCACAGAATATCACCTCACCATATAGTCACCATGTAGGTTCTCCTTTTCCTGCTAAATTCATACGATAATCGGTGAGCGGCAATTCATTATTTGAAAATCAAGCCCAATACACTGTACGCATATTTTAACCAAGATCAGAATGGGGTTGTACGAAAGGCTGCACAATGGTAAGCAAAGCGGCTGTTAGGCCGCTTATCGTTGTCTTCTAATTGGATTTTGGTGCAGTTTCTTTAGGTTCCCAATATATAGTGCGAGTAGGAAATGCAATATCCAGATTAAGTTCCTCCACGATTTTCATTATTTTTAGATTGACATCCTGGCGAATCTCCAAGTATTCACTCCACACAGTAGTATTAGTGAAACAATAGATCATAACATCCAGACTGCTCTCCGAAAACTTTTCGAAACTAACCAGAATTGTTTCCGGATGTATTCCGGGGTGGTCGATGAGCATTTGCTTTATGCGGCTGACGCAAGTCTGCATTTGCTCTACACTGGTTTGATAGGAAAGGCTCAAATGGTAGTTGATCCTTCTTTTTCCCCTACGGGTATAATTGGTTATGGGTTCATTAGCCAGAATGGAATTAGGCACGGTAATAACTGCCTGGTCAAATCCCCTTACTTGAGTACTTCGAAAAGTAATGGCTTCCACGGTACCTTCCACACTGGGTGTTAATATCCAATCCCCTATGACAAAGGGTTTTTCCAGCACTATCACCAATCCGCCAAACATATTGCTGAGAGCGTCTTTGGCTGCCAGCGCAAAAGCCAATCCCCCCAGTCCTAATCCAGCTATAAACCCGTTTACATCATAACCCCATTCATTGGCAATCATGACTACCAGCAGGGCAATTATGATAAAGCGTACCGCCTTGGACAAAACGGAAGACACTATATCATCCACGTCCAACCGTTCACTAACCTTTTGGGATATTAAAGAATCGGGACCGCTGGCCCTATATACAGCCCATCCCAGTATCAAAACAATGACCGAACGAAATACCTTTAATATCATTGCATCAGCTGCTACGCTTAAATGCAAAAAGCGCAGGGCCAAGAATAAGCCTAGTACTAATATCAGCAGCCTAAGAGGAGCCTCCACAGCTTCTATTATGGTTTCGTATGACCTATCATTACCTGCTGTCCATTTTCGAATCCACTTAAAAACATACTGTATGACATATTTGCGCAGCAAAATAAACAACAGAAATATGAGGATTGCTCCCAATAGAGATCCCCAATGAACAGACAATAACCAAGATTCAGCCCATGCAAAGGTTGAACTAATCAAATTGTTCATATGACCCTGGATCATCCGCTGCCTTTTGCGCCCTCCTTTTGATTATTTTTAAGCTAACGTCGCTTTTCTTACAACAGCAGGTAATATATTTCGTTTAATTGTCAATAATCAAGAAAAGCACCTTGTTAGGAGGATATATGAACCCTGTTCAGAGAAACTTAATTGTGATACTAGTCATTTGCGGTCTGCTTTTGCACTTGGCATTGCTGGGATTAGGATTAACCCATAATTTATTCTACCTTTTTTCACTGGGTTGTTGTTTATATACCCTAATCTTTACGGCTTATCACTTAATAATACAAAGCCAGCAGCCAATAGTAGCTTCCCACCAGATACATGTGGTAGTTGTGCAGGCTCTTGAACCTAACCCCAATCCCCTATTAGCAAAAGCTATGGATCGTATGTAATAAGGGCCGCATTTGCGGCCCTTGCATCTGTAACTATTTCTCTTTCTCTTCTCTTTCTTTCCTGGCTCTCTCGATAATTTTTTCTGCGTTTTGAGCCGGCACTTCTTCATAGTGGGAGAACTCCATCTTGAATTTCCCCCGGCCTTGGGTAATGGATTTCAGGTCTATGGTGTAACGCGCCATTTCCGCCAGAGGAACTTGAGCTTTTATAACCTGCTTTTTGCCGGAAGGTTCCATTCCCAGAACCCGGCCCCGTTTGGTGTTTAAATCACCAATTATATCACCCATGAAAGCATCGGGAACCATAATTTCTACATTCATTATTGGTTCCAGCAGTACTGGCTTGGCACTTTCAACCCCCTTCTTGAAGGCCAGGCGGGCAGCCAGTTTGAAAGCCATTTCTGAGGAGTCCACTGAATGGTAGGAACCATCATACAAAGTAGCCTTTAAATTGGTCACCTTATAACCAGCCAGAACTCCTTCTTCCATAGCTTCTAACAAGCCCTTTTCGACTGCGGGGAAGAAGTTGCGTGGTACTGCTCCACCGAAAACATTTTCTTCAAAGGCAAATTCTCCATCCGGATAGGGTTCGAATTTAATCCAAACATGGCCATATTGACCGTGTCCACCGGTTTGCTTTTTATGCTTGCCTTCCGCTTCAACTGATGCACGAATGGTTTCCCGGTAGGGTATGCGCATTTCCCGCATTACCACATCTACCCCGTATTTACGGGTCAGCTTTTCGATAATGTAATCTATGTGGGTGTCCCCCATGGCAGTTAAGATAGTCTGCTTGGTCTCAGAATTCTTTTCCAGCCGAACCGTGGGATCTTCTTCTAAAATCCTCTGGACAGCGCCGCTGAGTTTGTCCTCATCACCCTTACTCTTAGGCTCAATAGCCACACTGAGGGTAGGCTGCGGGAATTGAATAGCATCCAAGACTACGGGATTAGCTTTGGTGCATAGAGTGTCACCAGTTCCGGTTACCGATAACTTAGCAACTGCTCCAATATCTCCGGCATGCAGCTCAGGTACACCGGCTTGTTCCTTACCGGTCATTATTAATATCTGGGCAATCTTTTCCTCTTTTTCCTTGGCAGAGTTGTAGACTACTGAGTCAGCTTTAAGGTTGCCCGTAAACAGGCGGAACATGTTAAGACGACCGATATAGGGGTCGGCAATAGTCTTGAATACCTGTGCGGACATAGGTTCGGAGGCCATGTTTTTACCCGCCACAAAAGGATGCCGGTCCGGAGTTGCTGCGCAATCCACTATAAAATCCATTAACGGAGTAATGGCTATATTGGACAAGGCTGCCCCGCAAAATACAAATACGGCTGTTCCCTTATAACAAGCTTCTTTTATCCCTTTGAGGATTTCATCATCAGTTAATTCTTCACCTTCCAGGTACTTGGCCAGTAAATCATCATCTGCTTCGGCAGCAGCTTCGATAAGGGCTTCCTTATACTTTTCGGCTTCATCCATTAAATCACCGGGTATTTCCGTCTCGGTAGCCTTGCCTGAACCGGCTTCAAAAGTATAGGCTTTCATCTTGACCAGATCCACTACACCTTTAAAGCTGGCTTCAGCCCCAATGGGCAGCTGTACCGGTACAATATTGTCGGAGAATAATTCTTTCATCTGGTCTAAAACTTTGTAGAAGTTGGCATGCTCCCGGTCCATTTTATTTATAAAAACCAATTTGGGAATATCCGGGAAGTCTTCCCAAATGATCTCGGTCTGAACTTCTACTCCGGCAGTTGCAGACATTACCACTACCATGCTGTCAACTACCCTCATAGCTCCAACTACTTCGTAATAAAAATCAGCATAACCAGGAGTGTCAATCACATTTATTTTATGATCTCTATATTCACACGGAACCAAGGAACTGCTGATAGTAATCTTACGTTTAATCTCCTCCTGCAGGTAGTCACTAACGGTATTACCATCATCAACTTTTCCCATTCGTTTGGTGGCTCCAGTGTTAAAAAGCATCGCCTCTGCCAGTGAGGTTTTTCCCGTACCTCCATGACCTACTAAAGCAACATTACGTATACTACCACTGGGGTAAACCTTCATTAAATGACCTCCTCCGTTCAAACATAACTGTAAAAATGGTACTATAATTTCCCGTAAGTAGCAAAGATTTTTTCAGCCTTGCACCAGTTTCATCACTTTCGAGGAACCAAAATATAAAAAATCCAGTATAAGAGCAAGGCTGCGGCCGCGAACAAAGCTAGCTGGTAAATGAAAACACCCTTAAATCCATCCACTATTAGGGTAAAGACAATACCTAAAGCTAAGGGAAACAAAACCAGATGTCTAAAGGGCTTGTCTGGATAGTTCGGATCTTCACGCTTCTTTCTAATATAACCAATGTTCAATACCAAAAATATTATGATGGTATTTATTATCAGACTAACTATTATCATCAATCGTTCTCCAACCCGATAGATACCGGGCAAAGTCAGTTTTATATGTCTCTATGAGCCGGTAATCCGTTAAATCCAAATGGATAGGAGTAATGCTTATATAGGCTTCTTGTACCGCAGTTACATCACTCTCTGGTTCCTGATCCTCTTCTACAACTCCTCCACCCATCCAGTAGTAGGTATTCCCGCGTGGATCTCTTCTTTCTTCAAACAAATTATCGTAGTTCCTTACTCCCAAGCGAGTAATCCTTATGCCGTTAATTTGGTTCTCAGGTAAGGCCGGCACATTAATATTTATTAATGTGGTAGGCTCAATGCCCTTTTTCATAATAACCTGTATCATTCGGCGCGTAAAACGAGCCGCCGCGGTAAAATCTGCATCCCCGCCATAAGCGTTTAAGGATACCGCCAGGGCAGGACATCCCATGATGACTCCTTCGGCCGCTGCTGAGACAGTTCCCGAATACAATACATCAGTCCCCAGGTTAGGCCCGTGGTTTATACCTGATACGACCAAATCTATGGGGCCATTAATCAGTCGAGCCAAGGCTAGTTTTACACAGTCCACTGGTGTACCTCCCACGATCCAGGCCTTTTTCACACCCGTTACCGTAGTCGGGACAGCTTTTATAGGTTCAAATACGGTAATGGAATGACCGGTTCCGCTCCTTTCCCGATCTGGTGCAGCCAGATATAATTCTGCTATACTGCTAAGTTCCCGCGCCAGGCTGTGGATTCCCTGGGCGTGAATTCCGTCATCATTGGTTAATAGTATCCTCATTCTTGAAAAGATACACCCCGCTCCAGGAGTTTTATGTGTTTCACCGGCCAGTAAGTTAGAAAGGCTTTTCCTTTGACCCGGTCTTCAGTTAGCCAGGCATTCCAGTGATGACTGTCAAAACTATGGTTGCGGTTATCTCCCAGAACCAACAGGCTATTTTCCGGAACTACTACGGGTCCGAACTCATAGGTAATCGGTTCAGCTAGATATGGTTCGTTAAGGGCTTTCCCGTCAACATATACTTTTCCGTCTTTAATCTCTATCTCTTCCCCGGGCAAACCTATCACCCGTTTAATATAATCCTGGTTGGCATTCAAGATTTCTGGTGGATCCAGGACTACAATATCGCCACGCTGGGGTTCAGTAAAGTAATATATAAATTTGTTTACCATGACTCGATCTTGCAGCTGTATAGTAGGTAACATGGAGCCACTGGGTATAATCCTGCCTTCAATGACAAAGGTTCTTAAAATCATAGCTAAAATAAAGGCTATTACTATTATGCTGAGTGTTTCTTTTATAAAACTTACTATTTCTTTGTTCATAACCCACCCCGTTAAAATTCGTAAATATTAATAGTCATTTCTTCTTTGTCCCGTTCTTTAGTCAATCCAAACATTATATGTTTATCCTTTAAGCTTTTATTTAAGAAATCTATGATATAGACCAGCTCGGGGTCAGCCTTAAAGGTTTTACAAGCAATCAGTTCCAGCTTTCCCTGTTGATCATCCATTAGGTATTCTCCTTCCCAATTAATTGTAGTGGAAGCGGTATACATTTACAAGTAAACCGGGTTCGATGCTCATTTATCTGAGCGTAAGGATGGGTTGAGGAAGAATTCAGCTACTAACCTTCCGTAGTAATACCCCTCACTTTACAGCGGGCCAGGTAAATTTGCTCCAACTCGTTTTGATAGCGCCTTAATATATTTTGAGCAAATGACTTTATATCCTTAATGCCGATTTGCTCCAGACCAGCTGTCTTTACGGGTGTTCCTTCTGTTGAAATGTTTAATCCAACATGAATTAAACTGGATACGGTGGAGCAAGTAGCAATGGAAACCGATAATTTTCCCCGGTTGACGTATAGGTTGTCTCCGACCCGGGCTACTGGAACTTCAAATAATTCTAATTCTTCTTTAATACAGGTAATAAATAAACGCTGCCGGTACACAGCCAGTTCCAAATCAGTGGAAAAATGTTCGATAATAAAATTAAGCATCAATGGCGAATAAATATAACCCTGCTCTTTTACATTCGTTAAATCCACCATATTATCAACATCCACCTGGGCCGGACCGATAAAAGCAACTGCAGCATCTCCACGCAGGTCAAAGTTTCGATATATCCAGTGTGGAGCCAACTCCTTGCCAGTGTATTTTATTTCCTTATCTGTAACTAGAATCTTTAACACCATACTCCCACCTTTCGGAAAGCTTTTTGATCGGAAATAGCTGATGGACAAAACCCACCCGCTTTTTCCTTGTACTTACCATCCTCTTCATAGGCTGTTCTATAGTTATATACCCATTATTTTACTACTAATTCGACCTGGTAATTCGGGAAATCCTCTTTTCATGCCAATAAACATAGTAAGCCAGACTCTCAGGGTAGAATTAATGAGATTAGAGTTGGAGCGCTTAATTGCCTTCTATTTTAGCATCATATCCCATACATCCAAAATTAGACCACATGCAACGAAGCAATATAAACGTCTTCTGAGTGCTTATTTATTTAGCATCATGCAAAATTGCACGTAAGTATTGCATCAATGCTATATGTCCCAGAAGTTATAAAAATTTGTAATCCCTTAAAATAAGGCTTTTTCCCCGATACTAATTGTTATTACCGGTATGGCACACTTATTGCCTATTTATATGAACGAACAAAGAGAAATTAGCCTACGGGGGGTGACACCTGGCAGTTTAGTCAATTTCTTACCTGAATTATTGAGGAGGGGTTAAATTGGCTTTATGTTTAGCAGACAACTACGGGCATTTATACCAGCAAAAACTGGTTACAGCTGAAGAAGCTGTTAAAGTTGTAAAATCCGGTGATTGGGTCCAGTATGGAGAATTTGTAATGCAGCCAAGAGAACTTGATGCTGCACTGGCTAAACGCGTTAATGAACTCCACGATGTCAAAGTACGTGCTGTATGCACAACTATGGTTCCGGAAATTGTCAAAGCTGATCCTAAACGAGAGCACTTCCGTTTCAATGATTGGCATTTTTCAGGATTTTCTCGCGCACTGCACCAACAAAATCTATGTAATTATATCCCCATTACCTATCATGAAGCTAAGAAAATAATTAATGAATTAGTTAATATTGATGTAGCTTTTGTATTGGTAGCACCCATGGATCGCAATGGTTATTTTAATTTAGGTACTTCCAACTCCATAACCTCATATGTAATCGAAAAAGCTAAAACTGTAATCGTGGAAGTTAATAAATCGGTACCAGTGTGCTTGGGAGGCAATAGTGAAGCCGTTCATATTACCCAGGTTGACTATATAGTAGAAAGTCAACATAATACCAAACTGTTAAATCTTCCCGAGCCCAGCATCACTCCTGAAGATCGCCAAATTGCCTCTCATTTAATGGAGCAGCTGGAAGATGGTGCTTGCTTGCAACTGGGCATCGGCGCCATGCCCAATGCCATAGGGGCAATGATTGCAGAATCTGGTCTTAAGGATTTGGGAGTTCATACCGAAATGTTGGTGGACTCCTTTGTAGACATGTATAATTCAGGGGTAGTAACCGGCAAACGCAAGCAGATTGATAAAGGCAAGATGGTATATACCTTCGCCATGGGAACTGATAAACTTTATGATTTTCTCGATTTGAATCCGGTTTGTGCCAGCTACCCGGTTCACTACACTAATGATCCTTTCATTATCGCCCAGAATGACCAAGTGTTTGCTATAAATAATGCCATTGAAGTGGATCTGTACAGTCAAGTAGCCTCGGAGGCCTCTGGCACCAAGCAGATATCCGGCACCGGTGGGCAGCTTGATTTTATATTCGCTTCCTTTCGATCAAAGGGAGGCAAAGGTTTCATTTGCCTCAGCGCTACTAAAAAGTTATCTGATGGTACTGTAGTTTCCCGCATTCGTCCCACTTTGTCGCCGGGCACAATAGTCACCATTCCTCGCTCCTTAAATTACTATGTAGTCACTGAGTATGGAATCGCTCTCATGAAAGGAAGAACTACCTGGCAACGTGCTGAAGAACTCATAAAAATTGCCCATCCTGACTTCCGGGATGAATTGATCAAAGAAGCAGAAAAAATGAAAATATGGGTTCGCACCAATAAACAAGATGCTTGATCCCAGGCCTTAGCCCTTTTTGGCCAAAGGCTGGTTGATTTCCGCGGGTGCACAGGCACCCGCGTATTCTAATAGGCATTAAGATTGCCCCTTTACCTTAACCTGGTATTTTCTAGCTTTCCGCGATATCGTAGAAGCATCTACCTCCAATATCTTGGCAGCTTTATAATACGAGTCCGTGATCAAGAAGGTTTTTTCCAGCATGGCTTTCTCTAAATATTCAACTGCATCTTTTAAGGGCATTATTCTATTTACAGTAACGGGCTGGTTTTGGTCAGTAAGTGCTTCCTCATTACCAAAAAGATAGGATGGTAAATGATGCAGCCCAATTTTTTCCGTGCTTGACGTAACCACCAATCTCTCGATTAAATTTTCCAGTTCTCTAATATTGCCCGGCCAGCTGTAACGCATTAAAACCTCAAAAACTTCCGGTTCAAATTCTTTCATATAATTGTAACGCTGGTTAAAATATCCTAAGAAATGGCGAATCAGAAGAGGGATGTCTTCGCGGCGCTCACGCAGACTGGGTACATAAATCGGAATAACATTGAGTCGATAATAGAGATCTTCACGGAACTCGCCTTGTTTCACCATTTGTTCCAAGTTCTTATTGGTAATGGCAATAATGCGCACATCTATTTTAATAGGCTTGGTTCCTCCAACCCGGAATATCTCCCTCTCTTGAATAGCCCGTAACAGCTTGACCTGCAAGTGCAGAGGAATATCTCCTATTTCATCTAACAATAATGTTCCTTCATGAGCCAACTCAAATAATCCAGGTTTTCCCTCCCGTTTTGCTCCCGTGAATGCTCCACTTTCATAGCCGAATAATTCTGATTCAATCAAATTGTCGGGGATTGCAGTACAGTTCACCTTAACGAAAGGCCCGTTCTTCCTGGCACTATGACTCTGGATAATTTCAGCGATACGTTCTTTCCCCACTCCCGATTCACCAGATATTAAAACGGTAGAATCTACTTCAGCGATTTTCAGCGCCTGGTAGATTATCTTTTCCATCTCGGGATTCTTGAAGACCAGTTCTCCTGACATCTTTACTTTCATTTGCTGCATCTGAAATTCAAAATGAGCATTTAATCCTTCCAGCTGTTCCACCCGTTGTTTAAGCATATTTAATTCACTTACATCACGAACACTGGTAACAATACGAAAAATATTACCTTCCTCATCAAAAACCGGAGTAGCACTTACCAGTAAGTTAGTACCGGTCACTGTTGTTAAAGTTATGGTTATTGGCTTACGTTGCTCTAATACCAGTATTGAGGCTGATCGTGACAGTATCCCCTGATCAACCAGTTCATACATGGTCTTGTTAACCAGATCTTCTTCCCCTAATCCGGTCATACGTCTAATAGCTTTATTTATACGCAGGGTCAATCCGTTGCCATCGGTAATATAGAGGCCGTCATAACTCGATTCAATGATGGCGTCCAGTTCCGCATTCAGCGATTTTACATAAGCCAGCTCGCGGGTAATCTCCTCCAACTCTGAAACATCATACAATACCGCTACTGCGCCGGTCACTTCACCATTATTAATGATAGGGGCACGATTAGTGATAAATGATGTGTCTCCTACCCGTATTCTTATACCATACTCACATTTCTTGCTCTTGATGATTTCAAATAACTGGCTTTCGGGAATAATATCATTAATAAATGATCCTACCACATCACTGCGGGATAACCCGGTATAGCGTTCAGCTGCATTATTCCATATACGGATAATGCCCTCACAATCAATGGCTACAATGGGATTGTAGGCGGAATTGATTACTGTTTCCATTTGCCCTGCCAGTTCATCGATTATTTGATTTAAGGCAACCATTATATCCGATTTGGTGATGAATCCAATTATCTTGTCGTTATCCACTACAGGATAACGACCGGTATACATAATATCCACATCACGAATGTCCTGTTCGGGATGCAGATACTTGACCTGTTTAGTCATATAATCCTTAATGGGACTTTGCATATCAACCCCGTCAACTATAGCCCGTATGAGATGGGTTTTTGTTATCAGCCCCACCATTTTGCCATCTTTTACAACTGGTGCGCCATCAATTTTCTTTTGAATAAACAAGCATGCTGTCTCCCACAGACTGTTATCTGTATCCAGTACAATTGGATCATTGGTCATAAACTGTGCAACTTTCATATTCCACCTCCAGGTCCTGAATTATATATAAAATTAGTGCTTAAGTAATAAAAAAAATATATAATTTAATTGTATAATTTATACATGTGTTAATGTCAATCAAAAATTAGGCCATTTGCTGGTAAGAAATTAGGCCACTTGAGTAATAAAAAATTAGTCAGTGGTTTGCCTGGCGAGAGCCTGCTTAAAGCGGTAGCTTTCGCCATTGATGTTTAGGATATGGGCTTT
>JAKPGY010000081.1 GCA_029550685.1 Bacillota bacterium | reverse complement strand
TCCCCCGCGCCTCAGATGCTGAGACTTCGGCCAAATACTTATAATTAAATGTTACCGGACTTGGATCACCAAAACAAATGACCAAAGGCCCATTATCCGGATTATATTAACCTGAGCTAATATAACCGGAAATTATGAACCGGTAATCGGTTTTTCTGGCCCGAAACCTTCCTTTTCCTTAACTAATAGTTAAGGGTATACCTATTTCCTACCATTACCATGCAATGAGAACCGCTTCTGAAGACATAAGTTTTCCTTAGGTGAATCACTTTATTCCACGGTTGCTGGAGGATTTTGCTTGCGGAAGTGAAGGTTACTGAAATGTGAAGAACCCTTTATTTTTTATTTGTGGGCAAAAAATATTGACAATATATAAGGAAATGATTATATATATTATTAGAGGTTAGCACTCACCAAAGGAGAGTGCTAACAATAAATAGATATTTAGAAAGGAGTTGTTGATCATGTCAGGTTTGATTCCTTTTAACAGATGGGGACTTAGTAGAAGCGGTTTTGAGGATTTCTACAACATGCTTGACGACTTTTTCAGTAATACATGGGTGCCGATGAGAAGCATGGTAAGGGATACATTCAAACTGGATATTCAGGAAACTGAACGCGAGTATTGTATTGAAGCCGAACTTCCCGGTGTGAAGAAAGAGGAAATTAATTTGGAGCTTAAAGACGATGGCCGGCTGACTATTGCCGTGGAGCGGGAAGAAAACCTCCAGGAAGAGAATAAAAATTATGTCCACCGGGAAAGACGCTACAGTTCTATGCAAAGATCGATTTATCTCCGGGACGCCAAAACCGAAGGAGTAAAAGCCCAACTCAATGATGGGATTCTTAGAATAATTGTGCCTAAACAAGAAATCCAAGGTAATTCACGCCGTATCGAGATTAGTTAATTAAATATCTTATCTATAATTCGATCCCAGAGCCCGTTGATAATCCATCAACGGGCGGTTTTTTACTTTTTTTGAATACTAATGTCGAAATTAAGAATAATTTGGTATTATTAACTGTAGTCGAGCATGGGGAAGGATGGTGCTGTATGGAGCAATTTAGGCTGAAGTATAATGACCAGGAGAACATCCGAGCTTTATTTAATACTTTGATGCAAACCTACCCTAACGGAGGCTGCTTCTTCTTTACTGACCGGGAAAAGGTTACCTACAAGCAGCCATCTGCGAAGTTTGATGTGCCGGACGTACAGGTGGGTATGACCAATAAAGCTGGTGGAGTAGCAGATACGGTCCTGGCTAAAAAACAAGTAATTAATCTTCGTTTGGATAAAGACCATTATGGAGTTCCGGTTGAAGTATTCGCAGGACCATTATGGACCGATGATGAACAAGAAATATCTGGTGTCTGGGTGTTGGCTTTACCAATGATAGATCCGGTAACAGCAGCCTTTGAACACTTTGCTCCGATTCTAACCGACATGTTCCCGGAAGGAGCTATGCTGTATACTACCGATACTACCCATATCACCAAAAGGCAAGGATCGATTAAATTCGATACTCCCAAACTGCAGGTTGGCGAAAGTGTGGATAATTATCCTGTGGCCAAGAAAGCAATTCAAACCGGCCAGCAGATAACCCAGGAACTCCCGGAAGATTTCTATGGAGTTCCAGCCCTGGTTATATGCAAACCTATTACAGATGATACAGATGATAATAAAGTGGTGGGTATGTTAGGTGTAGCTCTGCCGAAAACACTGGATGTTAAACTGAGAGATATGGCCATCAAATTAGGAGATGGCTTGAATGAAGTATCCGCGGCTATGCAGGAATTAGCCGCTTCCTCCGGTGAGATTGCGCAAAACCAAACTCTGCTGAACGATGAAATCAAAAATGTCAGCCGCATAGCCGAGGAGATTACAGAAGTTCTGGGATTTATCAAGCAAATCGCCGATGAGACCAAAATGCTGGGTTTGAATGCGGCTATCGAGGCAGCCCGGGCGGGCGAACAGGGCCGGGGCTTTGGCGTTGTAGCTGAGGAAATTCGCAAACTGTCTGATGAGTCCAAAGAAACTGTTATCAAAATACGCAGTTTGATAGATGAAATCGGTGAGTCTTTGTCAAAAACCAGCGCAGCTTCCGCCGCAACTCTGCAGCATGCCACCGAAGTAGCAGCTGCTAATGAAGAAACCACAGCCAGTATTGAGCAAATGGCCCATATGGCCAACGAATTGCTTAAAGTAGCCCAGCAGCTATGATATATGCTGGTTGGGGATAAATACATATAGTTATACATACTCACATAATAAAACAAAGGCTGATCTTCTTTCAGATCAGCCTGAGAGTGTCAAAAAATTAGCTAAAAGAGATCGCCACGTCGCTACGCTCCTCGCAACATTAGTCGTGAGCGATAGCGAACATCAGTAGTGCCGGAACGGCCGATGACATACCAAAAGGCCATCTTATGTGGCATTGCTGTGAAAATAGCTCCCAATTGTGTCATTGCGAGCCCCGGAGGGGCGTGGCAATCTCGAACGTCTAACCGCTAAAAGATTTCTTTAACAGTCTGAGGCTGATCCTTTTTCAGATCAGCCTTTTTTAGCTGAAAAACTTTACAGGGTAAACTGAGCTATCAGTTCGGTCAACTTCTCGGCATTCTCTGCCATGCGGCGGGCTGCCTGGTTGATTTCTTCCGCAGCTTTAGCGGCTACTTCGCTGCCCCGGGCAATTTCTTCAGAACCGGCGGTTGATTCTTCTATAGTAGCGCTGGTAGCCTCCAGGGAACGACTGATTTCCTGCATGGCCGTTACTACCTGGTTAACAGTTTGAGTTATCTTGTCCGTTAATTGATAAATTGCTGCACTGTCATCTTTATACTGCTTGCCGATATCCACCATCAACCGGTAATCCCGCAAAACATTCTCGGACATAAATTCCAGGGCTGCATTGGAATTGTCAATCAGCACCCCGATGGCTTCCTGAACCTGGCGGGTGAGAGCTTGAATACTGGCAACTGCCTGGGAAGAGTCTTCCGCCAGCTTGCGTACCTCTTCAGCAACTACGGCGAAGCCCCGACCCTGCTCACCGGCTCGGGCTGCCTCAATAGCTGCATTCAGAGCCAACAGGTTGGTCTGGTCGGCAATGCCGGCAATATTTTCAGCCAGGTGAGAAATCTGGTCTACCACCCGGGCATCAGCTATGGATTTTTCCAGCTTGGCTTGAATAGTCTCTGAAATTTCGGCAGCAGTCTGCTGGGACTGCTGGGCGCCCTCCTGTACCCTTATGGCCCGCTTTTCGATTTCCATAGCCTGCTGCCGTCCCTGTTCAACTTCTTCTTGAAGCATATTCAGGGCGGCATTGATTTCCTCAGCGGAAGCATTTATTTGCTGGGATGATGCCGCTATTTCTTCCATTCCCGCAGCTATCTGCTGGGAAGAGGCGGCTACTTCTTCCATGGTGGAGGCTATATTTTCCCCCTGGGCGGCCAGTTCTTCGGAAGAAGCGGCTACTTCATGAGAACTGGCGGAAATAGAGTTAACCATTGCTCTTAAGTTGGTAATCATCGTTTGCAGGCTGCGGCCGGATACTCCGAATTCATCCTGGCGTTTCAATAATACCTCTTCCACTTCGCCGGTCAGGTCACCGGCAGCAACTTTGTCCAATTGCACTGCAATTCTTCTTACCCCTGTGCCCATGGTTCGGCCTATGAAATAGGTTATTATAAAGCCCAGCAGCAAAGCGACCAAAGTGGCAAGGAATATGGCGTTTCTAAGGTCTTTTACCGGTGCCAGTATTTCCCCCTGAGACACAGTGACCCCGATGGACCACTGGGTGCCGGGAATAGGGGCGTATCCCAGGTATCGTACTTCACCACTTTCTTCATATTGGCCAAAGCCTTTTTCGAAAGCCAACATCTTTTTCTCCAGTTCGGCCAGGGAGGCCAGGGATGGATCCTCTTCAGCCATCTTTATAGTGTTTTGGGCATTTATGACCAGGCTGATATTGGGATGGGCTAT
>JAKPGY010000064.1 GCA_029550685.1 Bacillota bacterium | reverse complement strand
GGATGTGGCAAGATGGCTGAGCGGAAAGGGGATGCTTATCTTTGATGACGAGCCGGATAAAGCCTATGATGCCGCCGTCTATGGTTATGTCGGCATCGAGCAGTTGGAACTCCTGCCGGCCGGCCTGCTCACGGTAACTTTTGAGTGCCAACCCTTTGCCGAGAGTCTGGAATATCGGCAGGTGAACGTACCCAGTATCACTACAAAGCCGTATGACATTGCGGTCGATGTGGCAGGGACATCTGAAACTTGCTGCATTATTACAATCAAGAATATTGGTAACTCAGACATTGAAGGAATCATAATCACGAGAAAGGCGGCGATATAATGGCGAGTGCATCTAATTATCTTGAGGAAGCTATTTTAAACTATTTCTTTCGGAATCAAGCGGTAGCGCAGCCAACAACATTGTGGCTCGCTCTATATCTGAATGACCCGACTGACGCTGATACCGGTACGGAGGTCAGCGGAGCAGGTTATAGCAGGAAACAGATTACTTTCGGATCCCCGGTCCAAACCGGAGATAAAGCGGTAATCAGCAACAATGCAAAAATAGAGTTTGACATTGCTCAATCTGACTGGGGGCAAGTGTCTCATTGGGGCATAAGGACAGCTTCAACAGGTGGCAATTTGCTCTGCAGAGGATCCTTTAGCAGGGTTGAAAATGTCCAGACCGGAAACAGATTTACGATTGAGATCGGTAATCTTCAAGTAAGCATGGAATAGGGGTGGTCCTATGTTCAATAGGCAACCCTACAATAGGGGCAAATTCAATGTTCCAAGTGCGGCTGTATCCAGTAATAGCGGTATTGCGCTTCTTAAACTGGGAACCACCCCAGTAAATGTTCAGCGGACAATAAGTGCTGCCGGGCAAGCTACCTTACAGATGAATGGGATTATTGATGGGACTGTGGTCAGGTATGCTACTGCGATTGGTCAGGTAATTCTAGGCAGTTTTGCTAACGGAACAAAAGTATTTATTATGGATGCCGGCACTGCCTCTTTAGTATTGCTGACACAGGCAAACCAGCAATTATCCGGTGAGCAAACAATGAGACTTGAGGGGTTAGTGTTACAGCCTGGCGATGAACTGGTAATCAATACTTGCGACCTGACCGTCACTCTGAATGGCCAGAACGCTATGGAATATTTTGCAGCAGATGCAGAATTTATAACACTGCTAAACGGCGAAAATACCATTGAATACAACGATGAGAGCGAATCCAGGGAAATTAGTTTTGATATTATCTGGAAAGATAGGTGGTTGTAGTGGAGAACATAATCCGGGTTTATGACCGAAATATGAAAAAGCTTGCTTACCTACAAAACGCCTATGACATTGGGTATGAGCTCACCTTGAATGAACTTTGGTATGCCAGCTTTACCCTTCCGGCCGACGACCCAAAAAATATACACTGTCAGCCATTTAATTATGTTGAGATATTCGATGGTCGAGAACGGATTGAGTTATTTCGGATTATGCCCTCAGGGCTGACCCGGAACACTAAAGGCGATATTGTATATCAATGTGAGCACGTCCTGGCCACGCTACTGGATGATGTGCTTTTCAAGTACCACCAAATTGGCGGCGGTAGTATTGGAACGGCCCAGGTATTACGTTATATCTTGGACCGTCAGCTCACTCCCAGGTGGCAACTTGGGATATGCGAATTTGATCGCCGGTTTCAATAT
>JAKPGY010000054.1 GCA_029550685.1 Bacillota bacterium | reverse complement strand
TCCCCCTACGGCTTCCTTCAGACCCCACCGTTACCAGTGACGCCCTTGCCCTCGGGTTATCTTCCCGCTGGTTAGGTGATAGGGCTTCTTTCAGCCCATCGGCTCAGCAAACATGCTGGTCAAACGATTGCCACGCCCCCTTCAGGGGCTCGCAATGACACATTAGGAAGCCATTTTCACAGCAATTATCACCTGCAACACAGGCCACGATAAATGAAAACATGCCTCACGGCTTAAGCAGGGTTATTAGCCGGGCGAGCGACGTACGACGAGCCGTTTCAACCCACGGCGAAACTGAGGGCTGCGAAGCGGAGCGAGAAACAGGATGTTTCGAGCAGCGAGGACTGAGTGCATGGATGCCGAATTCCGAGCGGTCTGCTTCGCACCGAAGTAAGGCGATGGGTTGCAGGCGAGGAGTCCCGCAGCGAGCCGGCTAATAACCCTGCATCCCGGCAAACAGTACTGCTAAGCCGTGGTTAGCGCAGGTGGACATAGAGATTGCTTCGTTGCTGCGCTCCTCGCAATGACAATTAAGGAATTCTTTTTTATGCGATGACAGCAAAGGCCGTTTTCACAGCAATGACATATTGTGTTTTTCATCATATAAACTGTAAAACCAGAACAATGCCGGTAACGGCGATAAGCAGCCAGTCGCTTACTTGCAATGGCTGGGGATATAATCGTGTTCCAGTTATCCCTGCCTGGTAGCCCCGGTTCTCCATGGCTTCAGCCAGGTCTTCCGCCCTCTGCAGGGATAGCCTTAGCAAAGGTACTATCAGGGCAATCACATAATGCCCTTTTTGCCGCAGGCTGCCTTTGCTCCAGTTGACACCCCGTACCATCTGAGCCCGCTGTATCTGATTGGCCTCCTCGGCTATAAGCGGCAAAAACCGCAGGCTAAGGGTCATAATCATAACCAGTTCCTGAACAGGAAACCGGATGTATCGTAATGGAGCCAATAATCTTTCCAAACCGGCGGTCAGTTCCCCCGGCCGGGTAGTAAAAGTCAGCCAGGCTGCCAGCAGCAAAACCCCGGTTATACGGAAAAACAGCCAGCCTCCAGCTATCAAACCCTCCCAGGTCACGGTTAATCCTACAATTACAATTGTATATACTACCCGCCCCGGCACAGCCAGCAGCTGCAGCAGAGCAGTGACAGCCGCCAGCACTAATAACAAGCGCAAATTTATCAGGTAAAACCGGGAAGCTATGCGGCTTAATCCCAGTAATACCAGGATTACCATACCCACCACTGCTGCCTGCAGCCAGTAGGAAGCGGCAATAATACTGATGCTCAATCCCACTACGGCTATTATTTTGCTGCGGGCATCCCAGCCGTGGGCAGCTGACTCCACCGGGATATACTGCCCTAATTGCAGAGAACTGTTAATGCCTGCCCGCCTCCTCTGTTCTCCAATGCTCAGCAATAACCGCCCCTGCTTCTTCAGCGGTAGGAGTGGAAGCCGGCAATGCCGGTTTTATCTTCTGGAGATGGTGCAACAACTGAACATGTACCGGCACATTTGACTCCTCTATGTTTTCCAAGGGCCAAGCTTGCTCCGGTCGTATAATACCGGCTATCTTACCTTCCTTAAGCTGCACCATTCTGGTACAAAAGGGATATACCGGGTCGATATGATGAGTGACCATTATAATCGTAGTACCTTGGCTGCGGCGGAGTTGAAGTATACTATCCAGCAATTGGCAGCAGCCGTTATAATCCAGACCGGCCAGGGGTTCGTCCATCAACAGAACCTGGGGCTGCATGGCCAATATACTGGCCACTGCCACTCGCCGCTGTTCCCCGCTGCTGAGTTCCCTTATCAGGCGGTTTTGATACTCGCCCGGCTCCAAGCCCATAGCAGCGAGAGCATTATCAACGGCTGACTTAAGCTGCTTCCCTTTCACTCCCCGGTTTACCAGTCCGAATGCCACTTCCTGGCCTACGGTCAGTTCAAACATCTGCTGCTCAGGGTGCTGAAAAACCAGCCCCAGGTGGGGATGAATACCCCGGCTGGGCAAGGGCTGATTGCGGTAGAGTACCTGCCCCTGGTCGGGTTTTATTACACCAGCCATGAGCAGAAGCAGGGTGGACTTGCCCGAACCCTCATGACCGGTGATCACCAGAAACTCATTTTTCTGGATTTGCAACGATATCTCCTGCAGGGCAGGCCGTGCAAATACGGTGCCGGGCTGGTATGTATGGCTGACAGATTGCAGTTCCATCAACACAAGGCTTTCACCACCTGATCCAGACTGTCAGGATACCAGTCGTGAGGAAGCAGACCCTGGCTCTTTAATACCGATGCCAGGTGAAACAGCGGGGGTTCCTCCAAATTATACTGCCTTAACAGGTGCGGGCTGGCCGCCAGTTCCCGAAAACAG
Source organism: Bacillota bacterium (assembly GCA_029550685.1). GTDB lineage: Bacteria > Bacillota > Syntrophomonadia > Syntrophomonadales > Syntrophomonadaceae > DTU018. Next base: position 16,249 of record JAKPGY010000054.1, on the reverse strand, counting down.
AAATTAGCTACTATCTTTCCCTGTTGCATAATATCTACCCGATCTGCCATTTGAGCTTCATCCAGGTTCTGAGTGATTAGCAGGATGCCCAGGTTACTCTCTTGGCGCAGTCGGGCTAAAACCTGCATAACTTGCCCGCGTCCCTCCGGATCCAGCATGGAAGTAGCTTCGTCCAGAATCAGGTAACGGAACTGCATGGCCAGAATACCTGCCAGGCAAACCCGCTGCTTTTGGCCACCGGATAAAAGATAAGGAGGATATTGCGCATAATCCTCCATTGATACCATTTTAAGAGCGGCATCCACTCTTCTATTTATTTCGGCACGTTCCAGGCCAAGATTCTGAGGTCCGAAAGCCACATCATCTGCTACCAGGTTAGAGATAAACTGGTGATCCGGTACCGGACCAACCAGACCCACCAGGTTCTGAACCTGGCTGCGCTGAATTTTGTCACGGGTATTCAGACCATCGACTACCACGTTGCCTTTACCGGGCAGCAATCTGCCTTTTATCAACCGGGCCAGGGTAGATTTGCCCGAGCCGTTGGCCCCGAGCAGAGCCACCAACTGACCAGCTTCTAAAGTAAAGGACAGGTCGTGAACGGCTGACCTGGAAACTTGCTCGTTAATATAGCTAAAGCTAACCTGGTCCAGCCGGATCATAGCCTAGTCAACCAATTCTACAATTGCCATGGGAGCACCGTCACCACGGCGATATCCAGCCTTAATTACCCGGGTGTATCCGCCCTGACGATCAGTGTATTTATCTGCCAAGTTAGTAAACAGCTTCTGTACAACATCTTCACGAGTAAGAAAGGCTATAGCCTGACGCCGGGCGTGCAGATCTCCTCTCTTACCCAGGGTAATCATTTGATCAGCCAGTCTTTTAATATCTTTAGCTCTAGTCTCCGTAGTGGTTATCCGACCGTTGTCCAATAAAGAAGTGACTGAGTTACGCAGCAGAGCACGACGGTGATCACTGCGGAGTCCGAATCTGCGGTAGCTCACTGTAGGGGTCCTCCTTCCTAGTCTTCTGGATTCTTGAATCCCAGACCCAGTTCCTTGAGTTTGCGTTCAATTTCTTCCAGGGATTTCTGGCCCAGGTTGCGTATTTTGCTCATTTCTTCGCGGGTTTTCTCGATCAGATCCCCCACGGTATTAATATTAGCTCGCTTCAAACCGTTGGAAGCGCGTACGGAAAGCTCCAGTTCCTCGATGGACATCTCCAGAACTTTATCTTTCTTCTCTTCTTCCTTCTCCACCAGTATTTCTACCTCAGCGAAGGTATCATCTATCTCGGTAAACAGCTTTAAGTATTCAATCAGTATCTGGGCGGAGAGGCTAATGGCCTCTTCCGGGCTTATACTACCGTTGGTCCAAACTTCCAGGGTCAGGCTATCATAGTCGGTACGTTTTCCGACCCGGGCGTTCTCCACGGTGTAATTGACCCGGGTAACCGGGGTATAAATAGAATCGATGGGAATCTGCCCAACTATATCATCACTTTTATTGGGCTGCTGATCAGCACTGACGTAGCCACGTCCCCGTTCCACAGTCATTTCCATGACCAGTTTGCCATCCTTATCCAGGGTAGCAATGTGTAAATCGGGGGTCAGAATCTCTACTTCCGCGTCAGGCTCTATATCACTAGCCTTAACCTCTTTGGGGCCGGTTTGTTCCAAGCGTAATATTTTGCGTTCATTCCCAGTATAGTTCAGAATCAAATGCTTGATGTTCAAGATAATCTCGGTAGTATCCTCCACTACATTGGGAATGGTAGAAAACTCGTGAAGTACTCCATCGATCTTGATGGAAGTCACTGCCGCGCCCGGAAGCGAGGATAACAAAACCCGGCGCAGGGAGTTCCCCAGGGTGGTTCCATATCCTCTTTCCAGTGGTTCAATCACGAATTTGCCATAATTCGCGCTGGCATCTTTCTCTACACACTCGATTCGCGGCTTTTCCATCTCTAGCATGCCTAGATCCCTCCTTCTTATTAGAGGTGTGCTTTATCTGGAGTACAGCTCGACAATCAGCTGCTCATTTACGGCGGTGTCGATCTGTTCCCGGGTCGGGTAAGCCAGCACACTGCCAGTTAAATTCTCAACATCTATAGATAGCCATTCCGGCGGAGTTTTATAGGCAGCCTGATCCTTGATCTCCTGGAATTTGGGCGAATCCTTGCTGGTATCCCGAACTTGCACCACATCTCCCGGTTTCAACAGCATGGAAGGGATGGTCGCCTTATGTCCATTTAAAGTAAAGTGTCCATGGTTCACCAGCTGTCGAGCTTCCTTACGGGAACTTGCAAATCCCATACGGAAAACCACATTATCCAAACGACGTTCCAACAGAATTAACAGGTTCTCACCGGTTATACCCGGTTGGCGGTCAGCTTTTTTAAAGTAGTTGCGGAATTGTTTTTCCATCAAGCCATAAATGCGCTTGGCCTTTTGTTTTTCCCTGAGCTGAAGCCCGTATTCACTCGGTTTGGAACGGCGTCCCTGACCGTGCACACCTGGAGGAAAAGGTCTTCTTTCCACCGAACACTTTTCGGAATAGCAACGGTCACCTTTCAGGAATAATTTTTCACCTTCACGACGGCATTGCCGGCAAACCGACTCTGTATATCTTCCCACTTTCTATTACGACCTCCTTATACCCTTCTTCTCTTGGGCGGCCTGCACCCATTGTGCGGAATTGGAGTAACGTCTTTAATCACACTAACTTCTAATCCAGCTGCCTGCAGTGAACGAATGGCAGCTTCGCGACCAGCTCCCGGTCCTTTTACATAGCACTCAACTTCCTTGAGCCCGTGTTCCATGGCTGCACGGGCTGCAGATTCGGCTGCCTGCTGAGCCGCAAAGGGAGTACTCTTACGGGAACCCTTGAAACCGGATGTTCCGGCGCTGGCCCAGGAAATTGTGTTGCCCTGTTTGTCTGTAATTGAAATAATGGTATTGTTAAAGGTCGATTTAATATGAGCAATTCCATGTTCGATATTCTTTTTCTCACGTCTCTTGACCCTGGTTGTTGTCCTTTTGGCCACCTGGTTTAACCTCCTTTTCGACTATTTTTTCTTACCGGCCACAGTACGCTTGGGCCCCTTACGGGTCCGAGCATTATTCTTGGTATTTTGACCACGGACCGGCAGACCACGACGGTGGCGGAGTCCCCGGTAGCAGCCCAGGTCCATCAACCTTTTGATGTCCATACTGACCTGACGGCGCAGGTCACCTTCTACGGTATAGCTTTTCTCAATAATATCCCTTAATTTGGCAACTTCTTCTTCCGTTAAATCTTTTACTCTGGTATCTGGATTTATACCTGCCTCAGCCAGGATTTTCTGGGATGAAGGCCGGCCAATTCCATATATATAGGTGAGGGATATTTCCACCCGCTTGTCACGTGGTAAATCAACACCCGCTATTCTCGCCAAATTTATTTCACCTCCTAATTTATCCCTGAACTTGTTTATGCTTGGGATTCTGGCAAATAACCATAACCTTGCCATGTCGCTTGATTACTTTGCATTTTTCGCACATTGGCTTTACCGATGGCTTTACCTTCACAGTATTAACCTCCTTAACTCGTTAGCCAGCTGCCTACTTAAAACGGTATGTGATTCTGCCGCGATTCAGATCGTAAGGCGATAATTCCACCATTACCCGGTCACCAGGCAGTATTTTAATAAAGTTCATTCGCATCTTGCCAGAGATATGGGCGAGGACCTTATGGCCATTCTCCAGCTCCACCTTAAACATAGCATTGGGGAGTGGTTCCAAAACAACCCCTTCCACCTCAATCACATCATCCTTCGCCATCACCAGACCCCCTTCCCGCTTGATCTCTGGCCTCTTGAATTCGTTTCAGGTTTTTCTTTATCACATGATTGGCCGGTAACTCTCCTCTGGCCAGGCAAGTAGCCACATCTTCTGCTCTTATATTGGTAATCTGCAGGTGGCGAATGTTTTTCATCTTGGGATTCTCAATTTTGCGAAGATCTCCATCCGCAATCAATACAAATCTTTCATTCACCACTTTTACTACCACAAACATTCTGCCCTGGTCCCGGCCCGATTTGGAAATTACCACTCGAGCTATTAGATCACTCAAACGACCACCTCCGTTACCGTAAGGTAAGGATCTCCGGGCCATGGCTGGTTACTGCCACAGTGTGTTCAAAATGAGCCGAATAGCTCCCGTCTTGAGTGACTACGGTCCAATCATCTATCTTGGTAATGACCTTATGGGTTCCTATATTAAGCATCGGTTCAATAGCTAAGGTTATACCTTCCTTTAACACGGGTCCCCGATCGGGTCTGCCATAATTGGGAACCGGCGGTTCTTCATGCATTTTACGTCCAATACCGTGCCCTACATACTCCCTGACCACTGAAAATCCGTGCTTTTCAGCCCAATCCTGGATGGCACTGGATACTTTGCCCAGACGATTTCCGGGCTGAGCTTGCTGAATGCCTTTAAGCAAACACTCCTCTGTGACCTGGAGCAAACGAGCTACCTGTGGATCAACATTTCCTACTGGGACCGTAATCGCTGCATCTCCGGCAAAGCCATCTAAAAGAACTCCAAAATCGATACTAATGATATCTCCCTCTTTAAGAATTCTTTTACCAGGAATGCCGTGGACCACCTCTTCATTAATTGATGCGCATATGGCACCGGGAAAAGGCCGGCCCCCTCTAGGATTAGGGTAATTCTTAAATACTGGGATCGCACCTCGCTTAAGACATTCGGCTTCGGCTAATGCGTTTAATTCTCCCGTGGTTATCCCCGGTCTGACCTTACTCTCTAACAAAGCCAGCACTTGAGCCACCATCTGACCGGCTGCCCGCATGCGCATTATGTCGTCCCGGGTTTTTAAAACGATCATTACAGACTCTCCATTACTTTTTTAATATCGGCGAAAACTTCCTTAGAAGAACGATTACCGTCGATACTGTAAAGTGTACCCTGCTTCTGGTAGTATTCAATCAAAGGATTGGTCTGTTCAGCATAGACTTCCAAGCGTTTCTTAACAGCTTCACCCTGATCATCACTGCGTTGTATCAGTTCTCCGCCGCATTTATCACAAACACCCGCTTTGGCCGGGGGATTAAAGGTTAAATGATAAACGGCTTTACAATCTTTACAACTGACGCGGCCGCTGATTCGTTCCACCAGTACATCTTCAGGAACGTAAATATCAATAGCCGCTTGCACTTTCTTGCCCATTCGGGCTAACACCTGATCTAGGGCTTCCGCCTGCTTGACTGTTCGGGGAAATCCATCTAATAGGAAACCTTGAGCGCAATCATCTTCAGCCAAACGCTCCTCTACAATACCGATCGTAACTTCATCGGGAACCAAATGCCCACTGTCCATATACTTTTTGGCTTCTTTGCCCAGATCCGTACCTTTGCTTACTGCCTCACGAAACATATCTCCTGTGGAAATATGAGGGATCGGGTAGCTAGCCTTAATGAAGTCTGCCTGCGTTCCTTTTCCTGCGCCGGGAGGTCCCATCAGTATAACGTTCATTAGGTATCATCTCCTATTTTACAAAACCTTCATAGTTACGAAGCAACAAGTGCGACTCAATTTGTTTCATGGTGTCTAAAGCTACACCAACTACGATCAGCAATGCAGTGCCTCCGAACCACAGGCTGGTAATTCCAGTGAGTCCGATTACAAAATTGGGCAGTATGGCGATCAACGCCAGGAAGATTCCGCCGGCTAAAGTCAATCTGGACAGTACTTTATCAATATACTCAGCAGTAGGACGACCTGGACGCAGCCCAGGTACAAAACCGCCGTACTTTTTAATGTTCTCAGCTACATCCATGGGATTAAAAATAATCGCTACATAGAAGTAGGTAAAGAACACAATCAATGCTGCATAAACAATGTTATAAGCCACACTTCCAAAGTTGAAATAGGTGTTTAAGAATACGTTGAACTTGGAAGTCTGCGGCATCCAAGAACCAATGGTAGCCGGAAACATCATCAAGGCCATAGCAAAGATGATAGGGATAACTCCGGCTGCGTTCACTTTCAGGGGCAGGAAGGTGCTTTGTCCGCCGTAAAGTTTGCGTCCTACCACCCGTTTGGCGTATTGAATCGGCAAACGGCGCTGTCCTTCGTTTACAGCTACGATGGCTGCAATAACCAGCAAAGCCAGAACTATAAACAGTAGGATGTTGAAATAACCGATAATCCCGCCGGCTAACTCCTGTATAACTCCGGATATTTGACTGGGCAGCCGGGAAACGATACCGGCAAAAATTATCAGCGATATACCATTGCCTATGCCATTTTCCGTGATTCGCTCACCAATCCACATCAGAAAAACTGTGCCTGCAGTCAAGGAAATGACAATAATCATATATGATGCGAATCCTGGATTGGTTAGAGCACCAGCCCGACCTAGGGCAAAGGCCATTCCCAAAGCCTGAATGAAGGCTAAGACTACGGTACCGTAGCGGGTATACTGGGTGATAATCTTACGTCCTTCATCGCCTTCCTTGGACAGTTCGTCCAGGCGGGGGATAACCACCTTGAGGAGCGACATAATAATGGAGGCGTTAATATATGGGGTGATGCTCATGGCAAAAATACTGAATCGCTTAAAAGCGCCACCGGATATTATATCAAAGAACCCAAACAATTGCCCACTGATTAGTTGCTGAATAGCTTCGGCATTAATACCGGGCACCGGTATGTGGGCACCTATCCGGAAAACTAAGATCATCATTAAAGTAAAGAGCAGCTTAGTCCTCAAGTCGCCCACTTTTAATGCCTGTTGTAAGGATCCAAACATTAGATCACCTCAGCTTTGCCGCCCCGGGCAGCGATTTTCTCTTCCGCCTGCTTGCTGAACCGGTGAGCCTTCACGGTAAGCTTTTTCTCCAGTTCCCCATTACCGAGAATCTTTACACCGTCTTTTATTCCTTTAACTATTCCGGCATCCTGTAACAGTTCAATGGTTACTTCGGTGCCGTCCTCAAACCTATTTAAATCTTGAACATTAACGATGGCATATTCTTTCTTAAATATGTTGGTAAAACCGCGTTTGGGAATACGCCTCTGCAATGGCATCTGGCCGCCTTCGAATCCAGGTCTTACTCCGCCACCGGAACGGGCTTTCTGCCCTTTATGACCCCGGGTGGACGTTTTGCCGTGACCAGAACCAGGTCCCCGGCCAACCCGTTTGGTCCTCTTGTTGGCTCCGGGCGGGGCTTGAATCTCGTGTAATTTCACGTCCAAACCTCCTATTAATCAATCTCTTCCACCGTTACCAGGTGGCTGACTTTACTGAGCTGACCCCGCAGTTCGGGGGTATCTTCTTTTATAACTGTCTGCTGAAGCTTGTGAAGTCCCAGGGACTGTATGGTCCTTTTCTGGGTCTCGGGATGCCCGATTGTGCTCTTGCTCCAGGTAATCTTTAGCTGCTTGGCCATATGATTCCCTCCTAATTCAGGATCTCGTCGATGGTCTTGCCGCGCTGCCTTGCTACTTCCTCAGCCCGCTTCAGGCCTTTGAGGCCTTCCATAGTGGCATGAACCATGTTGTTGGAATTGGAAGATCCCAGGGACTTGGTCAAGATGTCTTTAACCCCGGCAGCTTCCAGGACCGCACGCACCGGGCCCCCGGCAATAACCCCTGTACCTGGTGAAGCCGGCTTAAGAAGCACCTGTCCGGCACCAAATCGACCCAGAATGGGATGGGGAATGGTCCGTTCCTCTATCAAAGGTATACTAATCATATTCTTCTTGGCGTTCTCAACCGCTTTTCGGATAGCATCCGGCACTTCGGCAGCCTTGCCCTTGCCGACCCCTACTTTACCCTGACCGTCACCTACAACTACCAGGGCACTGAAGCTGAAGCGGCGTCCGCCTTTAACTACCTTGGCAACCCTGCGAATATTAACGACTTTTTCAATTAGTTCCGGGCCAGCCTGTTCCTTATCAAACATCATTTCCCTCCTAGCTTTCCAGATTCCTTAGAACTGCAGTCCCTGTTCCCGAGCAGCATCTGCCAAAGCAGCTACCCGGCCGTGATATTTATAGCCGCTGCGATCAAATACTACCTTGGTAATACCCTTTTCCTGAGCTTTAGCAGCAATGCGCTTGCCCACCTCTTTGGCCGCCTCAATGTTGGTCTTGGAAGGAAGATCGCTCAAGTCTTTATCCAGCGTGGAAGCAGCTGCCAGGGTAACGCCGTTCTGGTCATCAATAATCTGTGCATATATATGATTTAGGCTCTTATAAACACACAGCCTGGGGGTTTCCCGGGTTCCATTTACTTTACGGCGGATTCTCTTGTGTTTATCCCGCCTCAGCTTGTTTCGGCTCGGTTTTTTTATCAATGCGGTCACTCCCTTCCTGTGTTATTTACCGCCAGCTTTGCCAGCCTTGCGGCGTACAACTTCATTTTCATATTTAATACCCTTGCCTTTATACGGCTCAGGTCTGCGAATATCGCGGATAATTGCAGCGGTGTTGCCCACCAGCTGCTTGTCAATGCCCTTTACGGTAATTTTGTTAGCAGCAGGAACTTCAAATTCAATTCCTTCCGGGGGCTCAACTTCCACCGGATGGGAGAAGCCAATATTTATAACCAGTTTCTTACCCTGCAGCTGAGCACGATATCCGACTCCGACCAATTCCAATTTGCGTTCAAACCCGGTACTTACACCCTGCACCATATTGGCTACCAGAGCCCGGGTTAAACCGTGGTAGGCTCGATCCTGTTTGCTGTCACCTGCTCTTTCCACCACGATTTGATCATCCTGCTTGGAAACTGTAATCCCCTGGGGAATGGCCTGAGCGAGGGTTCCCTTGGGGCCCTTGACCGTAACCATATTATCTTGGACGGTTATTTCAACGCCCTGGGGCAGGGAGATCGGTTTTTTTCCGATGCGTGACACGATGCTTACCCTCCTTCAGTTACCAGATATAACAGATGACTTCGCCGCCCAGACCTGCTTTACGGGCTTCCTTATCGGTCATCAGTCCCTTGGATGTGGATATTACAGCCGTCCCTAGACCGCCTAATACCCGGGGGATCTCGTCTTTCTTAACATACACCCGCAAACCCGGTTTGCTGATGCGCTTGATCCCAGTGATGACTTTCTCCTTATTGGGGCCGTATTTCAGGTAAATACGAATAATCCCCTGTTTGCCATCTTCAATATATTCGTAATCCTTGATGTACCCTTCTTCTTTCATGATGTTAGCAATGGACATCTTGATCTTGGAACCGGGCACTTCAACGGTTTCATGCATGACCATATTGCCATTTCTGATACGAGTCAGGAAATCGGCGATGGGATCAGTCATGACCATACTTATACCTCCTTTGCAAACACCCTTACCAACTGGACTTGGTAACGCCTGGCAGTTCACCCCTATGGGCTAACTCACGGAAACAAATACGGCACATACCGAATTTGCGCATATAAGCCCGCGGACGACCGCAAATCTTGCAGCGATTATATTTACGTACCTCATATTTCTGAGGCCGTTTAGCTTTAGCAATCATCGCTTTCTTGGCCACTTAATCCTTACCTCCTTATCATCTAAATGGCATACCCATGGCTCTAAGCAATTCCCGGGCTTCTTCATCGGTTTTGGCAGTGGTTACTATATTAACCTCCAGTCCGCGGATTTTGTCTATTTTGTCATACTCAATCTCCGGGAAAATGGTCTGCTCTTTTATACCCAGTGAATAGTTGCCGCGGCCATCAAAAGCATCCGGTGATACACCGCGGAAGTCACGCACACGGGGCAAGGCCAGATTAATCAGACGATCCAGGAATTCATACATCCTTTCACCTCTTAAGGTTACCTTGCAGCCAATAGACATTCCCTCACGCAGTTTGAAACCGGCAATGGATTTTTTGGCCTTGGTGACCACCGGTCTTTGCCCGGTGATCATCTGCAGGTCATTGACAGCACCATCCAGTGCTTTAGGATTCTGAATGGCTTCGCCTACACCAATATTGACTACTACCCGGTCAATACGGGGTACCTGCATGATATTTTTATACTGAAACTTTTCCATCAGTTTAGGCGTGATTTCGTTTTTGTATAGTTCATACAGCCTAGCCATTAATAACTAAGCCTCCCTTCCTGGCACTTTAATCCAAAACCTCTCCGCAATGCTTGCAGATACGGACTTTTTCCTGGTTGGACAAAAACTTGTGACCAACCCGGGTGGGTTTATTGCACTTTCCACATACAACCATTACGTTGGATGCATGGAGCGGGGCTTCTATCCGTTGAATTCCTCCCTGAGGAAGGGCCCGATTAGGTCTGGTATGCTTCTTGACCCGGTTGACTCCTTCAACTACTACCCGGTTAGTGCCGGGAAGCACTTTCAATACCTTACCCTTTTTCCCGGAGTCCTTCCCCGTCGTGACTAATACCGTGTCACCCTTTTTGATTTGCATCTGTTTTACACCTCCATTGACTTAAAGGACTTCCGGAGCCAGGGAGATAATCTTCATAAAATTCTTATCCCTGAGTTCACGAGCCACCGGCCCAAAAATACGGGTTCCTTTGGGATTTCCGTTATCATCTATGATCACAGCCGCGTTTTCCGAGAAAGCAATATAGGATCCGTCCGGCCTTCTGATCTCCTTCTTAGTTCTTACTACAACCGCCTTTATGACATCGCCTTTTTTCACTACGCCGCCAGGGGCTGCTTCTTTAACCGACGCAATAATAATATCTCCTACCGATGCATACCGGCGGGTAGATCCGCCCAAGACCTTAATACAAAGGATCTTTTTGGCCCCGGTGTTGTCGCCTACCTGGAGCATGGTTTCCTGTTGAATCACCGTGTAAACCTCCCTTCCAAAGTCCCAGGCTTTACTCCAATGTTTTGGCTTTGCGAACGATCTCGACAAGTCTCCATCTCTTATCCTTGCTCAGCGGGCGGGTTTCCATAATTCGAACCACATCGCCGATCTTGGCTTCGTTATTTTCGTCATGCACTTTATACTTTTTACTGGTTTTAATGGTTTTCTTATATAGTGGATGCTGTTTAACAGTTTCCACACTTACAGTGATAGTCTTTTCCATTTTGTCACTGGTTACAGTGCCGACTCTGACTTTTCTGTTACCACGATTCTCAGCCACCCTTAGACCTCCTTTACTATTTGTTTTCCTGGGCGATTTCACGCTCACGGAGAACGGTTTTGCAACGGGCAATATTTTTACGAACATCCCTGATTCTCATGGGATTGTCGAGCTGCCCGGTGGCAAGTTGAAATCTAAGGTTGAACAATTCTTCTTTATAATCCCGAACCTTCTTGTTCAGTTCCTCGTCGGTTAGCTCCCTTAGCTTAACTGCCTTCACTAACCTCACCACCCATCTCTTCACGTTTTACGAACTTGCATTTAACCGGTAATTTGTGAGATGCAAGCCGCATAGCCTCTTTGGCAACCTCTTCATTAACTCCAGCAAGTTCAAACATAACCCGGCCTGGTTTAACTACCGCTACCCAGTGTTCCGGGGACCCTTTTCCTTTACCCATACGGGTTTCAGCAGGTTTCACTGTTAAGGGCCGATCCGGAAAAATTTTGATCCACAGTTTGCCGCCTCTTTTCACATGACGATTGATAGCAATACGAGCGGCTTCAATTTGACGGTTGGTAATCCAGCCTGATTCCAGAGCCTGCAGACCATAGTCACCATAGGTTACACTGTTGCCCTTATTAGCTCGACCAGACAAACCGGGCCGATGCTGTTTTCTATATTTAACACGTTTCGGGGTAAGCATTATCTGTCTGCCTCCTCCACAACTTTTTGGGGTGGTCTTTTCTTGGCTTCCGGCAGGATTTCACCCCGGTTGATCCATACCTTAACGCCGATCTTACCATAAGTAGTATTGGCTTCGGCAAACCCGTAGTCAATATCAGCTCTCAGGGTATGCAGTGGCACTTTGCCTTCGGCGCTCCATTCGGAACGGGCAATTTCTGCTCCGCCTAACCGTCCTGATACCATGATCCTGGCACCTACGCCGCCGGCGCGCATGATACGTCCCAAAGCCTGCTTAGTAGCCCGCCGGAATGATACTCTTTTCTCCAACTGCTGGGCAATATTTTCGGCCATAATTTGCGCATCCAATTCCGGTTTCTTAATCTCCTGAATATTGACACTGACATTCTTGCCAGTCATTTTCGTTAATTGGTCCTTTAACACTTCTACTTCCGTACCGCCGCGGCCAATTATAATACCAGGCTTGGCAGTATGGATAGTAACCCTCATGCGGTTGCCGGTGCGTTGAATCTCCACTTTGGAAACTCCAGCCAGATAAAACTTGTCTTTTATAAACTTGCGAACCTTAAAGTCCTCGTGGACCAGATCCACGTAGTCCCGGTCGGCATACCAGTTAGAATCCCAGTCCCGGATTATGCCAATGCGAAAACCTTTTGGATGTACCTTTTGACCCACTATTTAACCTCCCTTTCCCGCACTACAACCGTGATGTGGCTGGTCCTGTGCCGGCGTATATCAGCTCTTCCATAAGCACGAGGCTGCATACGTTTAATAATTGGTCCTTCATCAACATAAATTTCTGAAACATAGAGCGCATCGGTATCCATATCGTAATTGTGCTCTGCGTTAGCAATGGCCGACTTTAATACTTTACTGATCATGGGAGCGGACTTTTTATTGGTATACCGTAAGATACCTACTGCCTCATCCACATCCTTGCCCCGGATCAGGTCGGCCACCTGACGGGCCTTAAAAGGGGAAACCCTCAAATATCGAGCAATGGCTCTGGCTTCCATGTGTCCTGATCCTCCTTCCTATCTGGACCGGCTGGTTTTTTCATTTTTGCCAGCGTGTCCGCGGTACGTTCTGGTAGGAGCAAACTCGCCCAGCTTCATTCCTACCATGTCTTCGGTAATATAGACAGGCACGTGGCGGCGCCCATCATGAACAGCTAATGTATGGCCCACCATCTGAGGCATGATGGTGGAACGGCGGGACCAGGTTTTAATAACCTTTTTCTGTCCCGTTTCATTCATATTTTCAACTTTGGCTAAGAGTTTAGGATCACAGTATGGTCCTTTTTTCAGCGACCTAGTCAATTCTAAGACCTCCTTTACTTCCGTTTCCGGACGATCATCTTATCGGAAGGCTTTTTCTTACGAGTCTTGCCGCCGATAGCGATCTTACCCCAAGGGGACACCGGGTACTTGCGTCCAATAGGTGCACGACCCTCACCACCGCCATGAGGATGATCCACCGGATTCATTACTGATCCGCGCACAGTCGGGCGAATCCCCATCCAGCGAGAACGGCCGGCTTTACCTATGGTAATGTTCTCATTCTCCAGATTACCTACCTGGCCAATGGTTGCCCGGCAGTTAAGATGGACCAGGCGAACTTCACCGGAAGGAAGGCGAACATGAGCATAGTCACCTTCTTTAGCCATGAGCTGGGCAACTGCTCCAGCCGCCCGGACCAGCTGACCGCCCTTGCCGGGGCGCAGTTCGATATTGTGTATCAGAGTACCAACCGGTATAGCTCTTAACGGAAGTGTGTTTCCGGTCTTAATATCGGCATTGGCTCCCGAAACTACCACATCGCCAACTTTAAGATTGTCGGGAGCAATTATATAAGCTTTATGCCCATCTGCATAGTGCAACAGAGCAATATTAGCTGAGCGGTTAGGATCATATTCAATTGCTGCCACCTTGGCAGGAACATCATCTTTTACGCGTTTAAAGTCCACTAAACGGTACAGGCGTTTGTGCCCGCCACCGCGATGCCGAACTGTCATACGCCCTTGGGCGTTTCGTCCGCCCGTGCTTTTCAGCCGTACGGTCAGTCTCTTCTCAGGTTCGGTTTTGGTTATTTCATCAAAAGGCAGAACCGTCATATGACGCCTGCTGGGCGTAGTGGGTTTATATGATTTAATAGCCATTTGCGTATTCCCTCCTTATAACGGCTAAAGCCTTACATTCCCTCGAAGATCCGGATCTTGTGGCCGGACTTCAGAGTTACGATGGCCTTTTTCCGTGCGGGGGTCCGCCCCACAAACCGCCCCATGCGTTTAGGTTTGCCTTTCAAATTCATGGTGCGTACGGACTCGACCTTGACATTAAAAATGTTTTCAATAGCATTTTTTACTTCGGTCTTAGTAGCTCTTTTATCAACTATAAAGGTGTATTTATTATCCGCCAGCAGGTTCATAGACTTCTCTGTTACCACCGGGCGAATGATAATATCGCGATAGTCTCTCATTATGCGAATACCTCCTCTACCCTGGCTACAGCGTCTTTAGTAATAAGTAGGGTGTCATAATGCAACAGGTCGTAAACATTAATGAAGTCTACTGGCAATGGTTTTACCCCGGGTATATTCCGTGCGGATTTAGTTACATTCCCATCTCCATCAGCGATCACGACCAGGGTTTTCTTACCGGCATTGAGGGCTTTTAGGGTTTCAACCATAAGCCGGGTTTTGGGTTCAGCAAAAGTCAATTCATCAACCACGATGATACTTTGTTCTTTAACTTTAGTAGATAACGCGGACCTCATGGCCAGTCTTCTCACTTTGCGCGGCAGTCTATACGAGTAATCCCGGGGGTGGGGTCCAAATACAACTCCTCCTCCGGTCCACAAGGGATTGCGAGTGCTGCCGACGCGGGCACGTCCGGTTCCCTTCTGACGCCAGGGTTTGCGTCCTCCTCCTCTTACATCAGCGCGGGTTTTGGTAGATGCGGTTCCAACTCTTTTATTGGCCATTTGCATTTTTACAAAATCATACAAAACCGCTTTATTGGGTTCGATGCCGAAAACACTGTCATTGAGTTCCAGCTCCCCGACCTGGGCCCCGCTCATGTTATATAATGGAACTTTGGGCATCTGGCTTAAACCTCCTTCGACGTAACAACTAAGCTTTCGCGGAATTCTTTATTAGTACAAGACCTTTTTTGGGCCCTGGAATAGAACCTTTTATCAGGATCAAGTTGCGTTCCGGATAGACTTTTACCACCTTCAGACCCTGCACCGTGACCCGTTCTCCACCCAGTCTGCCAGGGAGTTTCCGGCCCTTAAACACCCGAGCCGGTCCTTTCGCTCCCAGAGAACCTGGCCGGCGATGATATTTGGAACCGTGGCCCATGGAACCCCGGGCAAAATTGTGCCTTTTCACAGCTCCGGCAAATCCTTTGCCTTTGGAGGTGCCTACCACATCAACTATATCTCCGGGTGCAAAAACGTCCACCTTAATGTCCTGTCCGATTTCATACTCATCAATATTCTCCATCCGAAATTCCCGGATGAACCGCAGGGGTTTTACATTAGCCTTCTTAAAATGGCCTTTTAACGGTTGGTTAACTCGATTCTCTTTCAGGTTGCCAAAGCCTACCTGAATGGCATTGTACCCATCAGAGGCATGGTTTTTCTTCTGCAATACCGTGCAGGGGCCTGCTTCCACCACTGTCACCGGTACGGCTTGGCCTTGTTCGTCGAAGATCTGGGTCATGCCAATTTTTATGCCTAAAATTGCTTTTCGTACCTGTTTCACCTTGGTTACCTCCTGTTGAGTTTTCTCTCAGCGATTGGTTGGAAGTGGGGTATCCAACATCACTTCTAAATTAATTACCGGATTTACTGCCTTAAGGCCCTTACTGCCCACTAACCTCTCAGCACCGGTCCTCAACCTTACAGCTTAATTTCGATGTCGACACCGGAGGGAAGATCAAGGTGCATCAAGGCATCAATGGTCTTCGGATTCGGATCGAGAATATCGATTAGCCGTTTGTGAGTCCGGATTTCAAACTGCTCCCGAGAGTCCTTGTTTACATGGGGAGAACGTAAAATGGTATAAACACTCTTCTGGGTTGGCAGGGGAATAGGTCCTGATACACTAGATCCGTTTTTCCTGGCTGTTTCTACGATTTTCTGCGATGACTGGTCCAGAAGTTTGTGGTCAAAAGCTTTCAACCGTATGCGCACTTTTTGTTGGCCGCTCACTCTTGCTAAAACCTCCTTAAAAACAATGACATTCAATATACACGCCTCCGGGTGTTTGGCGGTGAGAACACCAGCGTTTTCACCGCCTACCCGGCTTAGCTACTACATTATTCGATAGATGTTACCACACCTGCACCAACAGTACGGCCGCCTTCGCGAATAGCAAAGCGCAGACCTTCTTCTATGGCGATGGGAGTTATCAGTTCTATATGCATCTGCACGTTGTCTCCCGGCATTACCATCTCTACT
>JAKPGY010000052.1 GCA_029550685.1 Bacillota bacterium | reverse complement strand
TCCCCCTACGGCTTCCTTCAGACCCCACCGTTACCAGTGACGCCCTTGCCCTCGGGTTATCTTCCCGCTGGTTAGGTGATAGGGCTTCTTTCAGCCCATCGGCTCAGCAAACATGCTGGTCAAACGATTGCTTCGTCGCTGCACTCCTCGCAATGACATCGCGAGACGGTCTTTAATACTCCAGACTGGATGTGGTGATCTCCCGCTTATGGCGCTTTTTGGGGCAATCGGCATTGTACTCGCATTTGTTGCAGATTCGAGCTAAATTATCCGCCCGGTGCAGGCGCTCGCCCAAAAAGGTCATGGTAGAACAGATATTGCGGTGTTCATACACTGCTCTGGCAATCAGCTCCACTTCATGGGGATTAAAAAAGGCTCGGGGTAAAATTTCCCGGGCCAGTTTGGCGCCGAAAGAGGCATGATCCACTCCGGCTTTGTATTCCTGCCATTTGCCTATATCATGAAGCAGGCCTGCAGCGTAAATGACCTCTTTGGCAGCCAGACGGCCTGCTAGACCGTGTTCCTGAACAAAGTAGTTTAGATCATTATGTTCTAACACCAAAATATAGGCTATTCTAGCTACATCAAGATGATGACGGAAATCGTGCTGGCAAAACTTGGGTTCCTTTTCCTCTTCCATGTTGCGCTGCAAATACTGGTTATACAACTCATCCTTTATCAGAAGGTCGACCCGTTTCATAATCATTCACCTCATGCTCATATATCAGGTTTAAGATGCCAGTGACTTTGTAACTATTATATTAAACGGCAGGGATAAAAATCCTTCCTTGGCAGGATACAAATGCAAGAAGGGACACAAGAGAAACGTCCCCCTGTGTCCCGTCCCCTCTTGAAGATCAGCTAAATATTTCTGCGGAACTAAAAAATAAATCTATCTCCCGCTGAGCTGAGGCTTCTGAGTCGGAGCCATGGATAATATTGAAATTGATGTTATTGCCGAAATCACCGCGAATAGTTCCCGGGGCTGCTTCCAGAGGGTTGGTTTTCCCCATCATAGTTCGTACAGCCTGGATCACATTCTGGCCTTCCCAAACCATGGCTACTACCGGTCCCGAGGTAATAAAATCCACCAGTTCCCCAAAGAATGGTTTGGTGCGGTGTTCGTCATAATGGACCTCTGCCGTGGGCCGGTCAATTCTTATCATCTTCAAGGCGACCAGCCGGAAACCTTTACGTTCCAGACGGCGGATTACTTCCCCAACCAAGCCCCTCTGCACCCCATCGGGTTTAACCATGACAAAGGTCTGCTGCAATTAACTATCTCCTCCTCGTAGTTCTTCAGGTGGATCAGCTGTCTCAGTTTGGTTCTCCGGGGTATCATTCTCATTTAGGGCTTTCCCAGTTATGATGGCCTCAAATTCCTCGGCTTCCATAGTTTCTTGCTCCATGAGCCGTTCGGCAATCTGGTGCAGTTTATCCATATTATCCTTCAGTATCTGCTCAGCCTTTTTATAACAGCTTTCCATGTAATGACTGGCTTCTTTATCAATGGCAAAGGCAATGGCATCCGAATAATTGCGGTCCCGGGATATATCCCGGCCTAGAAAGACTTCTTCACTCTTATGACCGAAAGTCATCGGTCCCAGCTCCTCTGACATACCGTATTCGGTTATCATTTTGCGCACAATGTTGGAGGCTCGCTCCAGGTCATTTTGCGCCCCGGTGCTGATATCGTTTAATACCAGGGCTTCCGCTACCCGTCCTCCCAGCAGGGTAGCTACCTCATCCAATAGATATGACTTGGTAATATAATTGCGGTCTTCCTCAGGCAGCAACAGGGTATATCCTCCCGCCCTTCCCCGGGGTAT
>JAKPGY010000100.1 GCA_029550685.1 Bacillota bacterium | reverse complement strand
ATTTCGGGGTCTTGGCGTAGCCTTAACTCGATATATTTTTTCCTGGCTTCCAACGCCCATTTGCGGTAAGCGCCGGCAGCGTCTTTGATTTCGTCTATTTCCCGGGGCATCAGTCTTCAAGCTCCCTCTCAATTTCCTGCCGTTGCTGATCTAGACCTTCTCCGTCCTCCAACCGGCGGCGCATGATCCAGCTCTTAATTATGCGCTCTCTTTCTCCCGGTATGGTTGGGTCATCGGTAGCATACTCCTGCATTGTATCAATATACTGCTGCAATAAGTTTACAGCCGCATCAAGGCTGATGAAACCGCCAAGCAAAGCCGTATTAAGTGCGTTGACCAAGGTGTTTATGGTGTCTGCGTATTCCTTTTCATCCCTTTCAATAACCGCATCCCAGGTGATTCCCACTTCGTAGCTCTCGAATTTCTTTCCGGTAATCTTGCTATGCATAACCAAGAGCATCCGGGCCAGGGTCTGCCAGTTTTCGGTTACCATTTCACGTTTTCTCGCTACTCGGCGAATGAGCAAAGGCATCTGTTCTTTTACACTGGCATGGCTGGAAGGAGTATGCACCCCAAATGCAAATTCAGGTACTTCAGACACGTCAACAATGCAGTAGAACAATAATTTTAAAAGAGCCTCTGCATCACCAATTGCTGACTGAGCTTCGATAAAGCTGGCGTCCTCTTCATCTGTGAAGATGAGTAACTCATGGCCTTTCAGATCGATATTTGCCTGTTCGCCCCTCTGTACTGCCTTAAGAGCTTCCGGGAAGTTGTTGGCCAAGAACGCTTGCACGTCCCGAAGCTTAAGCTTTAGCCTGGGGGTGGAATGCATCTTGCTACCCTGCATGGCATGAAGCATCACGTCATGGTACGCCTTCATGTAAGGCTCTATCGGCTCAAGTTCGCTAGTTCCGTATAGTTCCGTTTCCTCTGGTTCATTCTTGAAATGAACAATCGGAATAAACCCCCAAGAGTTAGGCCGTATTTCACTAATCAGACCTTCCGGAGCGTCACCCTCCACTTTGACAGTAATTTCTCCGGCCGTAATCCTTTGCATAACAGTATATTCTTTTTGTCCAACGTCCCATTTTGCCCTGGCCTCAATTGTGTATGCTTTTGGCCTCCTGGTAATCGGATCAAGCTCAATATCCGCTACCTGCTCTGGCGGAATGATAATAAAATCAACCCGATTTTCTTCATCTGGATAAAGCGGGTCATCGTTCTCCAGGTTGGCCATCATCACAAAACAGTCGCCATCCCGTAGGCAGAGCTGATGTGTCCTCTGCATCCGGCTAACCCAGCGGCTGACATGTTCGTCTATGGCCTCCTGGGCATCTTCGTCCTGACAACGGAAACGGGGTACACCCATAAAACCAGCTAAGGTGTTAATAATAGGCTTGGCAAACCCGGCACCCAGTTTGTAATCATCGTGGGTGTTGTGATACAACTGCCGGGCCAGGGCATAGTCAACCCGGCTACTGTTCAGCACATATGGCACGTTCCAGCTGCCGCCAATAAGGCTGCCAAATTTGCCGAAAATGCCTTGTCTGAGTTTTGATATTTCCCCGGCGGCTTTTTTTAGCCATCCTTGTTTAGCCATAAATCCTCGCTCCTCTTAAAAGATCAATGCCGGTCGTATTAACAACCTTGCTCGTCAGCATCTCAAATGCACCAGATACAGCATCAACCTGGTCGTCATGGGCCCCGTGTGGGAATAATTCTGCTTCGTCTAAAAAGTCATTTATCCACGGACCCCGCACCAGCTTTATATTCCCTGCCTCTGCCTGGGAACTAACAGGGTTTGCCCTCATTTCTTTAGAACCTGTTGTCTTGTTTCCATAAAAAGCAAAACCGGCTAGTATCCTGCGCCGGTAATGGTCTATCGTATTTACCCCACTGCTGCCAGGCTCCTGTTCCATGTAGATTGTTACTTTCTTGCCATCTAATTCGGCTGTCTGCTTTATAAGGTTCTCCACACCCTGCGGTGTGGTCCTGGTTCTCTTTATGTCAATAATGTAATATATCCCGTCTTTTTCACCTAATAATGCCCCCGCCGTCCAGTCCGGGTCCTTACCCGGCTTCGGTTCTGTAGCCGCCAGATCCCAGTACC
>JAKPGY010000028.1 GCA_029550685.1 Bacillota bacterium | reverse complement strand
AAATTGAAGGTTGAAACAGACCTGCAAATAGACGCAGTAACAGCAACAGATGTTACAATCCATGATGCAGTTGCTACCGATAATAAGCTGAAGGTTAATGAGGACGGGAGCGTTCCTGTTGAACTAAAGGGCAGTATAGTTCAAGTAGGAGATAAAGAATATCCTGTATCTAGCGGCAGTACATTACGAGGAAAAGCTGCAGATAAACCGGATGCCGCTGCCGCTCATGCGGTAATACCGTATTGCTATTACTTTTCAATTGATACTGGCGTGGTTGAGGCAACAGATGGCACAAGCTGGGCGGTGATTTAGATGGATGTCGAAACATTAGCGGTAGCTAAAAAATATACAGATAAACGAATATCTCAATACAGTACTGATGGTCGAATATGGGGTGTGTCGTGGGATAAAGGGGAATCGCCTATCCTCACCCGTACAGATAGTGCGGTAGGCATGACCGCCAATGCAGGTGTCGATGATGAAGCAGTTAATAACGATTTTGATTATACTCCTATTTTTGGGGAAATACATGAAGTAGAAGACGAGTACGGCAACGTGTTTATGCGCATCCCTAAGTTTTATATCAGAAAAACAGACGGGGAAAACATAAAAACATGGCAGGTGTCTAAAACGAAGTACAGGGGCTTTTACCTGCCCTGGTGCTTTTGGGACTTCGTGAACAAGCGGGAATTGCCATATTTGGATTTTGGGAAACACATTGCCAGTTTGGACATGGAAGATAAACTGGAATCAAAACCCGGCAAATATCCGTTAGTATGCAAATCAATAGTTAGTTTTCGAACATACGCGCAGAATAACGGCGCAGGGTACCAGCAGCTAGATTTACACGCTGTGGATGTACTAAGGACACTGATGATTATTGAGTTTGCAACCTTGGATATGCAGTCTGTTATGCAAGGGTTTGTCAACGGCAGAAATCACGCGAGTGATGTCGTAACCGTATCCGAAGAAAATACCAACAGGGCTATTGTTGCGAATGCAACTGCTAGCAATTTCAGGGTAGGCCAGCCCGTATCAGTTACTGATAAACCAGATTCTTTGTGGCTTTTTCCAGGTGTTTTTTACGGACGTACGATAACTTCAATTGAGCCGTATGACGCAGAAAATACTGCTATATATTTTGATGGCGATCCCGTGGACATAGCAGTTGGAAACGTGGTTGCAAACACCGGCTGGAAAAATGGTTTTAGCAGTCAAATCACGGCATCTAGTGGGTCTATTGTGAGTAATGCAGACGGAAAATACCCTTGCGTATATAGGGGGATCGAAAATCCCTACGGCAACATCTGGCAGTTTACGGACGGTGTAAATATTACCGACCACCAGGCTTGGGTATGCAAAAATGCT
>JAKPGY010000019.1 GCA_029550685.1 Bacillota bacterium | reverse complement strand
TAGGATGATTACGGTTGGTGAGTATATTGCCTGGCGTCAGCCGGGGATTTTGGACATACTGGAAAACTGGCGCCGGGTGGAAAGTCATCCGTTGCAGTGGTGGGCGAGGCTAATGACTGAGCGGCCACTTCCGGGGAGAGCGGGGGTTACTCCCGGGGGAAAAGGCAGTATAAAAAAAAATAACCCCATGGGTAATCTGGGTTCCCCATTATGTGGACAGAATTGGGGCGCTAGGTAACGCCGTAGTGCCCCAGGTAGCGGAGGTTATAGGGAAAGCTATTATGACGTATAACAAAGATTAAGCGCAAATAAAAACCCCTTCCGGGGAGGTGAAATCTATGATCTATGATAAATGGCATAAGCCGCCTGAGGATGCAAAGCTGGTAGATTATGAGTCTTATGAAGAGTTGGCCGGCAAATATCTCCGAACGCAACAGGTGCTTAAAGAAATCTTTGAGCTACTGGAAAAACACCAGCCGCCTTGGTATTTGAGAAAACACTATAACCTTATATGTGAATTATTGGAATAAGGAGGAATAACATGAGTTTATTAGCTATGTATGATAAAGGAATCGTATTGAAAGGTTGGATGCACGACAGACAAATAATAGTCAATGGGCAAAAGCTAACAAAGAGAAAGTGTAGAACTTGGGTACAATGCGCAAAATGCGGGGTTGACATTAGGGCAACTGACAAAGAAAGAAGATATTGGGAAACATCAGGGCATTATCGCTTATGCATTAAATGCATGTTAGAACATCTTGAAAAGGCAGAGATGATAAAAAGGCTGTAGCTACACATTCCAAAGAAAATGTACAATAACGAAAGGTTTGATGAAATGAAAGTCATGGTTGAAGTGGATCCTTTAGACCGCGATGATTGCACACCAGAAGAACAGGCAGAAATTATGGCTAAATTATTGCTGGCTGCCGGATGGACTGAGATGGAATATGACCCTATCAATGGAAATGTCTATACGGTTTCAAAGATGCCTCATAACAGCGAGAGATATGGTATTATATGGAAAGTTGTGGATCAATAAAGCAAATGAAACCCCTTGACGAGTGCCTTTACTACCTGGTTAGGGCCGACGGCGGCGGCATACCGGAAAAAGACATTTACTTCAATGACGCCCTGGCGCATATCCGGCAGAAAGGCTTCGCAAACCTGGAACTACGGCCTGTAGAGATACGGGCGCTTGTAAACGCGGCAAAGCGGCGGGGAAGGTTGGATGAACTGGATAATATCGTAAACCAGTGCAGGCCTGGAGAGGTTGACGGATATAGCAGGCTATAGCTGATATTGAGAGAGGGATGATATAGATGGCTAAGACAAAAATAGAGTGGACCGAGTATTCATGGAACCCTGTAACCGGCTGCACGCCTATAAGCGAAGGGTGTCAAAACTGCTATGCTCGGCGCATGGCAAACAGGCTCCATGGGCGGTGTGGGTATCCCAAAGAGAATCCATTCAAGGTTACTCTACATCCAGAAAGATTGGATGAACCTCTGAAATGGAGAAAGCCCAGGAAGGTATTTGTTTGCTCAATGTCTGATTTGTTTCATCCTGACGTACCATTTGACTATATAACGCAAGTCTTTGACGTAATTATGGATGACTGGTTTTGCGATGTACCTGCAGAGGTTTTGAATCTGCTATCAAAGCATGGGCTTAGTGTGACATGTAAGATTGGTGGCAGTCCGCCAAGCAACGTTGAAACCACATTCCCTGAGAAAGGAAACAGTACAGTTATTAAAGAGCTGGAGAGTCTCGGATGGATACGCCGAAGAGGTTGTTTGCGAGGCAGAAAACGCTATGTAACTATGAGGTCGCCAAGCCTTACAAAGGCATAATTTGAACCCATTGGCCCCGGGCCGATGAACTTGGGTACCGGTAGGCGGGAGGTCCGGGGCGTTTGAGATAGATAAGGAGTGTTTGGTTTGAAAATACAAGAAAAGACAGAGTCAGAAGAAACAATTAATTGCAGATATTATGTGCCTGCATGGGCCGGGAACAAAACATCAGGCTCACAACCGGATTTTTGCTTGAAGCATAGAGTTGTTTTGTGCGGGAAGTGCGTAAAAAGCTGTAAAGAGCAGAACAAGGAAATTGAATATTGAAAACCAGCTTAGTCCAGCGGTTTGAGCCAGCCGGGGCCGCTGGGGAGGCTGGGAGGGTGGAAATAGATGCTTACACACTTTAGCTTATTTTCAGGAATAGGTGGCATAGATTTGGCAGCCGAGTGGGCGGGGTTTACAACGGTTGGACAAGTTGAATGGGCT
>JAKPGY010000085.1 GCA_029550685.1 Bacillota bacterium | reverse complement strand
TTAACAACAGAAAGCTCACGGCAAAAACGGATTCTTGTCATGAGCTAAAATGATATTACTTCCGCATTATTCCTTGCATGAATCAAATTCGCCTCTAAGGAACTTTTCCAGAAGTACTTTCCTCTCCTCTTTATCGTCTGATATAAATTTTCGGCGTAATGGAAGTTGAGCAGTTGCTTGACTAATTTCCTGAGGATTTCCCATATATCCTTTATGATAAAGGATACCCCTTACCGCTGTACTGCGATTAACTGAGTTTTCGCTGTTAATGTAAACCTCCTTCAAAAAACTCAGAACATCTTCATCGGGAGGCAGATCGGATATCATTGCTACTGTCTCAATATCATCCTTATCAGCTTTATAGCGAGACTTAAATACTTTCAAGTATCGAGTATCCTTTGTCGCTCTATACAAGGCATCCGCAACGTCTAGACTCCCCGTCTTCCGAAGCATTCTTTTAAGGGCCCCAATACCATTATAGTTCCTTAATTTAGGGAGAAACTGTGCCAGTTCAGTGTCTTCGTTTTTATGAAAGGTCTCCCATATTATTTTTTCAACCTCATCCCGCTCCCAGTCATATATTTCCTCCATTATGAGCGGATAATAGCCATCTTTCTTATCCCAGCCAGTGGCGTTAACCCCTTCAATTAAATACTTATATGCCCTGCTATGTTCCATTTGTAAACACCTCAATTATCTTAGTAATAAAGCCCGCCTCTATTCTCTCACTGATAATACGAGACTCCACCCTTTCATACATCGGACCAATATACGTCATTGGATGAACGTAGGTGACATCACCTGTAGCGCAGGGTGTACGAGATTTCCTGATTGATGAAGCCGCTGAAATCATTACTTAAATCAATTTTCGGCGACGTGCGGTCATATATCACTTGACTGGCCGGACTGTTCGCTTCCTGGATGCTCAGCCTGTTGCCGGCCTGGTCAACTATGGTGCAGGCAAAGGGTATAACGCCCTCACTTAAGCTGCTTTCAGCATCCCGGATTGAATAGGACATCGACAATTCGCTGCTG
>JAKPGY010000208.1 GCA_029550685.1 Bacillota bacterium | reverse complement strand
AAAAAAGCGGCATTAAAGAAGGAATGGTTCTAGTAAGCGCTATGCACATCACTGCTTCCGTGTTTGTCAATGATAATGAAAGCGGCATTTTGCAGGATCTGGATGAAATGTTGGAAAGGCTGGCTCCTTTCCGGCCTGACTACCGGCATCACCGTACCGGTGAAACGAATGGAGATGCTCACCTAAAAAGCCTTTTAATGCATCATGAAGTAATTATTCCGGTGACGGAAGGTAAACTTGATGTGGGGCCTTGGCAGGAAGTGTTTTACGGTGAATTCGATGGTCAGCGCCGCAAACGGGTTATTATTAAAGTAATGGGTGAATAGCCCGCTTTATTCTTCCGAATTTAAATCCTTTCGCAATTGCCGGGCTTCCTTTAAATAAATGTGGCGTATCTCCTGCTGAGTTTTATTGGTATTAACCATAACCAGAACTCTTATACACAAGGGCAGGGCATCAGGAACCTCAATTTCCTGAAAACAAAGGAGGGGTACCTTATCCCATCCCATAAGGCGAGCCGCTTCTGCAGGAAATACTGACCGTATATCAGAGGTTACAGTAAACAGTGCACTGGCTATGTCTTCGGGCTCGAAGCCGTTCTCTTTTTGCATTTGCTGAAGCAACTCACCGGTAGCAGCCAGTACCAGTGATTTTTCATCTCTTTCTACGGTAATAGCTCCGCGAATACCGCGTACAAACATTATCCGTACTCCTTTAGCTACCCATTTACTGCGCGATGTCCCAAGCCTATGGCGACTTCATCCAGATGCAGTAAACCTATACCCATGAATATAGCTACACTGACATGGTCTTTATGGCGGGCTATGCCGATTTTACCGCCCACATTTAATCCCAAAGCCTTGGGCATAATCTGAGCAATGGCCTCCCGGGAAGCCCCGGCTACGGCTCCCTCATCGGCGTGGGAATCATTTATGACTCCTTCCCGCTTAGCCGCTACTACGGCCCGTTCTACGATTTTGCCCACCGAGTTGATGAACTCTCCTCCATAATCGACTGCTACGGCTCGTACTCCAAACTCCTCCAGCAGTTGTTTTTTCAAATGGGCTTCTTCCTGGCGATCAGCACTTAAAGCCATTTTAATAGCTGAGGTGGCGACTACCTTACTACCAATTTCCACAGTACCTACCACCTTGTGTTTTTATTATTTATTCATTTTACTATAACTTTACCAATCATTACTATACTGTGATTGGCGGTATACACAGAATCTTTTTCCGGGAAGGAGAGGTTGTCAGAAACTGAGCTGATGCGGTAATTTATGGGGAAATCATATGCGGTGGAATCAATCTCAATAGTATCACCAGCCATTACTTCCAGGGTTACTTCCCGGTTTTCAAAACAGGTTCGCTCCTTATCATTAACGAGTATAACAGCTTTGGGCAAAGCCGAGTATTTTTCAATCACGATGGTCAATACGGCATCAGGAGATTCTACCTGGGCCGGCGGGACCGGGTCAGGTCTTTCTGCCACGGCTGGATACTCAAGTAGCTGTCCTTCCAGTCGTTCTCCCCAGCTGAGGTATAATCGAAATGGTTCACGGGTCATAAAGCCTTGAGTCAGGACTACTGCTGCCAGGCTTAAAGCAATTATGCGGATTAAATATTTTTCAATCCTATTGACAAAGTTCCGCAACGGATCACCCCCCAGGCCTGTTCTCCACTATCTTATGCCTGGGCAGGGCAGATTATCCATGATTGGATTCAATAATAGCTAATGCGAGAGCGGCTGCTCCGTAACCGTTATCTATGTTTACCACACCTACACCTGGAGCACAGGTATTCAACATACTGAGCAAGGCGGCCAAGCCATTAAAACTGGCACCATATCCTACACTGGTAGGAACTGCTATAACCGGGCGTTGGGTCAGACCTCCCACTACACTGGCCAGGGCTCCATCCATCCCGGCTACTACAATTACCACCTGAACTTCACGGATAACGGGTAGGTTATGTAAGACCCTATGGATTCCGGCTACGCCCACGTCAAACACTCGAACTACCGGCACTCCCATAGTTTCCAAGCACAAAGCGGCTTCCTCGGCTACCGGCAAGTCAGCTGTACCTGCTGTTACCACAGCAACTTGCTTTTCAGTACGCCAGCCAGGGACGGACCGGTACAGAAGGCGCGCCCGGGGATGATAGCATATATCCGGAACTCGCTCCTTTACAGCCAAAAACACTTCTTCACTGGCACGGGTACCTAACAGGCGATCATTCTGCGCAGCCAGATGTTCCATAATCTCCGCAACCTGAGCCGGCTCTTTTCCCTGGCAGAATACCACTTCACAAAAAGTGTCCCGCAGGGAACGGTGATCGTCAATACGGGCAAATCCCATATCGGTAAAGGGTTCTTGAACCAGCATGTCCAAGACCTGATCAAGGGATATTGAACCGGACCGAAATTTTTCCAGCATTTGTCTAGTGTTTTCCCGGTTCATACTTCGCTCTCCTTATTGGATACGTCCCGGGGGCCATATCCGCGTAAATCCAAACTAACAGTCGAAAATCCCCGGTTTTTGGCCAGGTTAATAATTTTCTCCCGGTTATCCATAATTACCGGTAAATCTTCACTTCGTACTTCCAGTCGTATTTCTCCACTGTTCCACCTGGCTCGTACCAAAGCAATACCCAGACCGCGTATAGCTTCTTCCAGTTCATCCAGTTTAGCCATCAAATCAATATCTAGCCGCTGCCCGGTCTTGATGCGGGTAGCCAGACACGATTCCACAGGTCGATCTGGTAAAGGAAGCTGGTATTCAACTGCCAGGCTTTTAATAGCTGCCCGATCCAGGCCGGCTTCCAGCAAGGGGCTGCTAATACCAAACTCGCGTGCTGCCTTCATTCCCGGACGATACTCTTTTAAATCATCCAAATGGGTACCATCCAGAAGAGTTCCCCAGTTTTGTCCCGGGGTTTTCTTTATATGGGTAAGACGACTGCGCTTACAGTAATAACAGCGCAAATCATCATTGCGGCAAAAGTCCTCATCTTCCATCTCCGGAGAAAAGAGGATAATATGTTCCACCCCTAGTATTTCCGCTGTCTTTATGGCGCGAGCCAGTTCCTGACGAGGAGTAGTGGGAGAATTACAAGTGACTGCTTTGATGCGATCCTTAGGCAGGAATTGGGTGCAAGCCCACAGTAAAAATGCGCTGTCCATGCCTCCCGACAGCAAGACTGTCACCTGATTATACTCCTGCAATATTGAAGCTAACTTGGCTAAAGGCCCTTGCTCACCAATTATTTTGGGCATATTTGACACCAGCTATAAACGCCTCCCGGTTTCTCTCAATTATCTGTTGGGGTTTACCCTTAAAAATAACTTCAAAGTACTGCAGAGCTTGTTGAACTTCTACCACCCGGGTCTTTTGCAGATAAGCCCCTAAAAGAATCATGTTGGCACCTCGTGGGTTGCCGATTTCTTCGGCTAATTCATTCATAGGCATTTCCAATATCTCCAGGTCAGTGCGTTCCGGCTGGCGATCCACCATAGATGTGTTAAGCACCAGCGTTCCATTAGGTTTAATCCTCGGCTCAAACTTGTCCAGGGAGGGCCGGTTGAGAATAACTGCCATAAGGGGGTTTTCGGTTAAAGGTGAGCTAATTTCCTGGTCAGATATGGTCACCAGGCAGTTGGCGGTTCCGCCGCGCATTTCTGCCCCATAGGAAGGTACCCAGGTAACATGCATACCGGCGCTTAAGGCGGCATGGGTCAGAAATTGCCCCATAGACAGAACGCCCTGACCGCCAAAACCCGCAAACAATATCTGTTTTTCCGGCATTCCTATCCCTCCTTGCTAACCTTAAACTCGCCCAAAGGATAGTAAGGTATCATGTTATTTTCCAGCCATTCCAAAGCTTCCAGAGGGCTTAAACCCCAATTGGTGGGACAGGCTGATAAAATCTCTACCATGGAGAATCCTTGGGCTTGCATTTGAGTCTGGAAAGCTTTTTTAATAGCTTTCTTGGTTCGCATTACATTGGCCGGGTTATTGACAGCTGTTCGGCATATGTAAGCAGAGCCCTGGTTTTGGGCCAGAAGTTCAGCCATTTTAAGGGGATAGCCAGCCTGCTCAGCGGTCCGGCCATAAGGTGAAGTAGTGGTCACCTGTCCTAACAAAGTAGTAGGTGCCATTTGCCCTCCGGTCATTCCATATATGGCATTGTTCACGAATATAACTGTGAGATTCTCACCGCGACCGGAAGCGTGAACAATCTCAGCCATGCCAATGGAAGCCAGGTCTCCATCTCCCTGGTAGGTAAATACCAAACGGTCAGGCAGCATACGCTTTATGCCAGTTGCTATGGCTGGGGCCCGTCCGTGAGCCGCCTCCAGCATGTCACAGTTAAAATAATCATAAGCCAGTACCGCACAACCTACCGGACAAATCCCAATAGCCTGCTCCCGCAGGTTCATCTCATCCAGGCACTCGGCTATGAGTCGATGAATTATACCATGAGTACATCCAGGGCAGTAATGAAAAGGAGCATCGGTTAAACTCTCCGGTCTTTGGGCTACAATTTTCATACCCACCCCTCCTTCTGCGCCACGTTGACTATCTGACGGGTAATTTCTTCCGGATTGGGAGTCAATCCTATTCTGCCGTAGAATTCCACCGGCACACGCCCGTTGACAGCCAACCTTATATCTTCTACCATTTGTCCCATACTGATCTCCACTGACAGGAATTTGCTCACATGTTCAGCAGCTTCCTGAAAAACCTTCTCCGGGAAAGGCCACAGAGTTACCGGTCTTATCAGCCCTACCTTAATGCCCTTCTGACGAGCATCCATTACCGAACGCCGGGCAATGCGGGACATTAATCCGAAGGCCACCACAACCAGGTCGGCGTCATCGATCATAAAAGTTTCTGCCTTAGCTTCCTGCTGCTTTATGAGCTTATATTTACGCTGCAAATGAAGGTTGCGTTCTTCCAAAAATTCAGGAGACAGGTGCAGGGTATTTACTATATTGGGTTTTCTGCCTTTGCATCCGGTGGTAGCCCAGGGCTTAGGAGGCAGGTCGGTTACCGGTTCCCGCACAATAATGGGCTCCATCATCTGTCCCAGAGTGCCTTCGGCCATAATCATAACCGGTATACGGTACTGATCTGCTAAATCAAAGGCCTGCATAGCAAAATCCATCATTTCCTGCACTCCAGAAGGTGCCAGTACTATAATATGGTAGTCGCCGTGACCTCCTCCGCGGGTAGCTTGAAAGTAATCGGACTGGGCTGGCTGTATTCCTCCCAAACCAGGTCCGCCCCGGGAAATATTTACTATCAGGCTGGGCAGCTCAGCCTCAGCTAGAAATGATATCCCCTCTTGCTTGAGGCTTATGCCTGGTCCGGAAGATGCGGTCATAACCCGGTTACCAGTGGCAGCTGCCCCATACACCATATTTATAGCGGCCAACTCACTCTCCGCCTGTAAAAAAGTCCGCCCCATTTTGGGCATCTTACGGGCCATATATTCTGCTATTTCACTGGATGGAGTTATAGGATAACCGAAAAAGGCACGACATCCAGCTAATAGAGCTCCCTCAGCCAGGGCTTCATTTCCTTTCATCAGTACCTTGGTCATACCTTCACTCCCTTTCCACCATGATGACCAAATCAGGACACATCAATGCGCATACTCCGCATCCATTACAGGCTTCCTCCCGAACCACAGTAATAGGATGGTATCCCATTGGATTAATCATGGCCGTATTAAGAGATAATACCTGCTGCGGGCAAAATCTAACACATAATTCGCACGCTTTACAGCGTTCGGCCCGAAAACTCACCCTTCCCTTCGCCATCGTTACTTTCTCTCCTTTAATCCTCCTGCAACCAAAGAGGTCTGGTGTAAATTTTAATAGATTTCAGCAGGGAGCCAAACTCAGGTATCAGCTGTTCATAAAATTCTTCCCGCACCGTTAAATAGTCTACTTTGAGCTGCAAGGCTTCAGCATATTCCAACACCTGTTGGTGTCCTCTGCGTATAATATCGACAGTAGTTTCTTCAGCCAGATGAGGATTGCTGATAATACCTGTAAAGTGCAGACGGGAAGCATCCTCAAACAGCTTTACCAATTCAATAATCCCGTTCAAATCTTGAGCAAAAGGCCGGTAAGGGTTGATGACCAGCCACAGGTTGACAGGATTACGTTGCTGCAAATAGCGATGCAGGTAACCGATCACCAAACCACCGGTATCATCTCCAGCTATATCAATGAGCAGCTGGTTTTCTCTTTGAATCTCAGCCAACAGTTGAGGCGGCAGCTGGGGGATATCTCCATAGGACAAGTTATTGAAAGGAGCCAGGAGTTTTACGTGGTGAGCTTTCAATTCAGCTTTCTGCTGGCGTGATACAAAGTAGGGATTAACTAAGTCTAAATCAGCCAGTACCACATCTTGTCCTTTAGAATCGGTATTCATGGCGAAATTAAGGGCCAGCTCGGTTTTACCACAGCCATACCCACCGGCAAAAATGTTGATGCTCCCCAAAGTTCGTCCCTTTCCCTCACAGGATTTTCTATTAATGAGTAATGTAACTCAGCCAGATGGGAAAATCAATACAACAAAGTTCGTGTGTGTAGCTTGGTGGCCAAAAGTAAACGACCCAACTGGGTCGCAGCAGAATAACAATTTAATTGTATGCCCGGGTTATTTGATATCGAAACTTTGCTGATCCGCACAAATATCCACCATTTCCGATAAAATAGCATCAAGATCGGCTTGCTGCAAGCCCAGTATTTTCATAGCGTGAAATGATACCGGGTAGAGCAGACCATCGATTCCCAAACCAATTCCCATAGCCACACATACTGCATTGGCCAAATGTACGATGGCAGTAAGTTGGAGATTGACCTGCGCTTTCTCGGGCTCATGGTGAAGGGCAATGGTTTCTACTAATTCCGGTGGCAGGTTCCATTTTTCAGCTATCTGTGCCCCCACTTGGGCATGATCAAAACCTAGAACAATCTGTTCAGATTGAAGGAAGGTCATATTGTCATTGATCACCTTATCCAGAACTTCGTGGTAGGTTTCCTTCATGGAGCTGTTTAACACAACCTTGCCAATATCATGCAACAAGGCTGCTGTGTAAGCCACATCAAAACCACCGTACTTGACCCGCCTGGCAATAAGCCGTGCCGCCATAGCTGAGCATTGGGAATGTTTCCACAGTTCCCCATACTCCAGCGCATAGCCTTCCATTTCTTGTGATAGTATTTCATTTACAGAAGCTGCCAGCACAATACTGCGTATGGTCTTGAACCCCAATAATACAGTGGCCTCGGTAACCGTTGCAATCCGGCGTGGAAAGCCGTAAAAGGCTGAGTTAGCCAACTTAAGAACCCGGGCAGTCATGCCTTGATCCTGGGCTAGGGTTGCATTAATATCCTGAGCAGTAGAATCAGGATCTTCAGTCAACTCCATCACCCTCAGAACTATCTGGGGTAGAGATGGCAGATCATTCACTGCTTGAACGATCTCCTCTAAGGAAATCTTCCCCATCCAGGAATCCTCCTTTATCTCCAGTTATCGAGTTTGCGTTGCAAATATGACCGATAAACTATCATTTCGTCGCTTATTCTAAGCAGCAACCGTTCAATATCCAATCGCGACAAGGATAGTTCCTCGGGATTCAAAACCTCTACAGTGCGAAACTCCTCTTTCATAGTAAACTTGATGGCATCCTCTAAAGAGTCCGCTGAAAAAGTAATGGTAACCGGAGCAAAAGCAGACATCTTTCCGGTAACCTCATCTATCACCATATAGACTTCCTGGCTCATATCGATATCTTCGATATATATACCTTGAATCGGAACATTGCGAATCAAAGATACTTTATGCTGGCGAAGTTCCTCGGCTACCTGTTCCCCGTTTTTTCTGCCGAATAATTTTCCCTGCCGGGATTTGCCCTGATAATCAAAACGGACTTTCATTCGGATTCTGTCCATGGTAGTTGCTGCCCCCAATCGGCATCATTAATCCATATTCGTAGACATCAAAAACTTCCTCTTAATTGGACCGTTTGACGCCTGATCATAGGCGATTAGTCTATTAGCGCATTTAGCTCAGGACCTCTAGCAAAAACATACTGAAAGCGGCTGCCAGCCCTTCCCCATAATTAAGCTCCACATTCCAGATTGCTGTGAGCCCCAGTTCTTCCAGAACATATTGGTGACCTCGTTCAGCAGCTAAACTGGGCGCAATCAACAGATCAGTTTTGCCACGCACAACCAAGGAGGCCAAGGCTGCTGCTACAGCGGTAACTAAACCATCTAGAATGACCTTCTTGTTCAGGGTAAACATACGCATAATAAACCCGGTCAAAGCTGCTATTTCCAATCCCCCGAACCGCATAAGCAAATCAATATAGTTATCTGGTTGGGGGTGACGATGCTGCAAGGCTCTCTTAATAATATCGATTTTTTGTCGAATAACTTTATCTGCTGATGAGCCACTGCCCACTACCTGTTCCGGTTCAAGCTGCAGCATGGCACATGTAATTGCTTCGGCAGCCAGAGTATTACCTACTCCCAATTCACCTACACCAATTATATCAAACTGCCATCCTGATATGTTGTCCCACAAGGAAAATCCTCTTTGAACAGCCTGGTCTACTTCCCCTGACCAGAGCGCATCTTGCTCTAAAAAGGATCTGCTGCCCCGGCGAACCGGGTGGCTAAGTACAGCTTGGTGCTGAACGGGATGATATAATCCTACATCGACAATTATCTCCGGCCGGTTAATATGATTCACGATTCGGGAGACTGGTGATTTTCCCTGCAAGTGCCAGTCTACCAGTTTATCGGTCCTCAAGGGAGCATAAGCACTGTACCCTTCCAGACTGATCCCATGATCGGCTGCAAACACCACCAATCCGCTGCGGAGCGGACGGTCTGGTGATGGACTGACAGCCTTTAACAGTTGACCTAATCTCCCCAAACGGCCTAGGTAATAATCGGATAGATTGCTCATCAATAATCTATACCTTTTTTGGCAGTGATCCCTAAAGCAAAGGGATGCTTAACCATTTCCATGTTAGTTACCAGATCTACTGCATTCACCAATTCAGGGCTGCAGCTGCGTCCAGTAAGTATCAAATCCACATCAGCAGTGGCCTCCCGCAACATATCTTTTATGAAAGGCTGTGAAGCAGGCCAGACGGACCACAAGTTTAAAACTTCGTCCATGACAATTAAATTCCACTGCCCGGACCTGATTTCCTGCTGAACAAAAATTAGTCCTTGTTTAGCCTGTTCCTCATCCGCAGAGTTCCATTGCGAATGGCCGACTATACACTCATGCTGGCCAGGACAACAAGGCTGACCCAGGTAGGGACAGGGCCGGCCAAAGGACTTTACTAACAGTGCAGGGCTGTTAAGATAGTGGGCAGCTTTCCATTCTCCGCTAATGCGCTGGTCTTTTAAGAACAGCACCACCAGAACCCGGCGTCCATGACCCCAGGAACGAAACGCTATACCTGCTGCTGCTGAAGTTTTGCCTTTGCCTGAACCGGTAAAAATTATTTTCAAGTTTTACCCTCGCTATCGGTAGTTTTTGAAAGGCCAGCTGCCAAAGCTAACAATTGATTGACTTCTTCAGAGGTTAAAAAGCGGTATTCACCAACAGCCATATTACCCAAGTTTAAGTTGCCAAAGCCAGTACGTACCAGGTGAATAACCGGATGACCGATGGCTTCAAACATTCTTTTTACCTGCCGTTTACGTCCTTCGTGGATTTCAATCTCCACCAAAGTTTCATTAGGGCCATATTTAATAAGCTCTACCCGCGCCGGAGCTGTCCAGCCATCATCCAACTCTACTCCCCGGGCTAATTGCTCCAATTCTGCAGGCTCTACTCGCCCTCTTACCCTGGCTTCATAGCGTTTAGGTACCTTATGCCGGGGATGAAGCATTTGATTGGTAAAATCACCATCATTGCTTAGCAGCAAAAGCCCTTCGGTATCAAAGTCCAATCTGCCCACTGGATAGAGACGCTGTCCTATATCACCAATCAGATCCATAACGGTAGGCCGTCCGAAAGGATCGGTAACCGTGGATAGGTACCCGGCCGGTTTATTCAGCAAAATATATTGTCTGGCCTCAGGGTAAAGGAGGATTCCGTTTATTTCTACCTGGTCGTTTGCAGGGTCAACCTCAAAAGCGGGTGTATCTATCAATCTTCCATTTACCCTCACCTGACCCTGGCTGATCATTTCCTCCGCTTTCCGGCGGGAAGCAACACCGGCATGGGCTATATACTTGGCCAGTCGCATGGTTATCCCTTTCACCCTTCTATTCAGCTAACCATTGTGCCACTAAGAAATACTTTCACCAAGTTGTAAATATTACTACTGGTATTGTTCTCACCTTATACCTAGATGAGACACCAATATCAGATTAAATAGACCGTCTCTGGCTTCATCCTGACATGAAATAGCAATTATTTCAAGGCTTCAACCTAATAATAATGCGGTTTTTATAAGCACCAAAATCAATGCTAATACTAACTGCAAGAAACATTTATGGGATAACTGAGGATATATTTGGTATCATTAGAGTTAGTATATTAACCGGAGGCCCCATATGAACAAACGAGAAATCGACAAACCCAAAATTCAACAGGCCGTTCGCATGATTCTGGAAGCTATCGGAGAAAATCCGGAAAGAGAAGGGGTTCTCGATACCCCTACCAGGGTTGCTAATATGTACGAGGAAATATTTTCCGGTATAGGTACCGAACCTCAGGAGCTATTACAGGTGTGTTTTTCGGAATTCCATGACGAACTGGTGTTAGTAAGAGACATTCCCATCTATTCTATGTGCGAGCATCACCTGCTTCCCTTTTACGGTAAAGCCCATGTAGCTTACATACCCAAAGGCGGTAAAGTTGTAGGAATCAGCAAATTGGCCCGGGTAGCGGAGCTATATGCGCGCCGTCCTCAGCTTCAGGAAAGATTAACCTCGCAGATTGCCGATTGTATTAATAATACCCTTAATCCCTATGGAGTAGGGGTAGTCATTGAAGCCGAGCATATGTGCATGACCATGCGCGGAATTCGCAAGCCCGGTTCCGTAACCGTAACCTCAGCGGTGCGGGGAATTTTTGAAACCAGGCCAGAAACCCGTGCCGAGTTATTATCTTTAATAAATCGAAACAATTAGGGTCAGGCCTTAAATAACCTGACCCTTACGCTTAAAAGAGACCGACGACTTGTCCATTTTCCAAAATATCGATATTCTCAGCTGCCGGTTTCTTGCCTAACCCTGGCATAGTCATAATGGTACCGGCTAAGGCCACTACAAACCCTGCTCCTGCGGACAGGCGCACTTCACGAATAGTTACCTCGAAACCTGTAGGCCGTCCTTTGAGATCCGGATTATCTGACAAAGAATATTGAGTTTTAGCCATGCAAACCGGCAGATGGCCATATCCCATTTCCTCAAAACGCTGCAGCATTTTGGCGGCATCCGCTGTATAATTCACTCCATCAGCTCCATAAATCTCAGTGCATATCCGGTGGATTTTATCCTTAAGAGGAAGGTCCAGCTCATAGAGATACTTGAATTCACTGGGTTGCTCAGCAGCGGCTATTACTTTACGAGCCAATTCTTCACCACCGGCACCGCCTTCAGCCCAGACCCGGGATAAGGCTACCTCAACTCCCAATGACCGGCACTGGCGAATAATAAAATCGATCTCCTCGGCAGTATCGGTAGGGAATTCATTGAGAGCCACTACCACCGGTAATCCAAACTTGCGTATGTTCTCCATCTGTTTAACCAGATTTTCGGTGCCTTTAGCCAGCGCCTCCATATTAACCTCACTCAAGTAATCTTTAGGTACTCCGCCGTGGTTTTTCAAAGCCCGAATAGTGGCAACCAATACAACGGCATCAGGTTTCAGGTTGCCGTACCGGCATACAATATTAAAGAACTTCTCGGCTCCCAGGTCGGCACCGAAGCCTGCCTCGGTAATCAGGTAATCGGCCAGTTTCAAGCCCAACCTAGTAGCAATAATGCTATTTGCGCCGTGGGCGATGTTGGCAAAAGGCCCTCCATGCACAAAAGCCGGGGTGTTTTCAAGGGTTTGTACCAGATTGGGTTTTATAGAATCTTTCATCAGCAAGGCCATGGAACCAGCTGCCTTTAAATCATCGGCGGTAACCGGACGGCCATCATAGGTGTAGGCTACCACCATACGTTTGAACCGTTCTTTCAGGTCCATTAAGTCAGTAGCCAGGCACAGGGCAGCCATCACTTCAGAAGCTACGCTTATATCAAATCCTGATTCCCGGGGTATTCCATCCAGACGCCCCCCCAGACCGATCACTATATGACGCAGGGCCCGTTCATTTAGGTCCATGACCCGGCGCAGTACTACCTGGCGGGGGTCGATATTCAAGACGTTGCCCTGGTGGATATGGTTATCCAGCATGGCAGCCAAAAGATTATGAGCGGTGGAAACCGCATGAATGTCCCCGGTGAAATGCAGGTTGATGTCTTCCATAGGTACCACCTGGGAATAACCGCCCCCGGCGGCTCCTCCTTTGATGCCGAAGCTGGGACCCAGGGAAGGTTCCCGCAATGCTATAATGGCTTTTTTGCCGATTCGGTTGAGGGCTTGTCCTAATCCAACCGTGGTAGTAGTCTTACCCTCCCCAGCTGGAGTAGGGGTGATAGCAGTAACCAGAACCAGCTTACCGGAAGGATTGTTTTGAACCCTTTTCCATACATCCAGGGAAACCTTGGCCTTATACTTGCCGTATAATTCCAGATCGTCATCCTCCAGCCCAATTGAACGGCCCACTTCTGTAATGGGTGCCATCTTAGTCTCTTGGGCAATTTCAATGTCACTTTTCATCCTTCTTCCTCCTCAACAACCATTGGTATTTATAGAAACCCATTGGTTTTTAATACTTTGACAGCCTGTTCATAATCACCGGCGGCCACCATAACAATAGGGCCTGTACAGCCCATACCACTGGCAGCATAGATATTGTGTTTCCACAGGGATTTTACTGCATCCTCCAATTCCAATATTTCCACACCTGCTATTTGGGCATCGGTAACTTTCTGGGGGGGAGCATTGACTTCCTCATCCTTGCTTACTGTTTCTACCACCGGTATCTGCCAACCTGCCTGCCGGGCTTTGGTTATTTCCTGAGCTGCGATATTCTGCCAATTCCCTCGAACCATGGAAGCACAGTACTCAATAGCTCCTGCCACTACTGGAGTACCTGAAGCCCGAGAAAGTATGCACACCAAGCGGCCGAAGTTCTCACCAATACCTGGGCCATAACCATAGCCGCTGGTCTCATAGTTTCCGCCCGTGCTGAAAGCGCCAAACAGCTTCATCAAGATATTGCCGGTTAAGGTATCTGTAACCACAACATCTACACTACCCATTATTAAATCATTTCCACGCAGTATATGTCCACCTTCTCTGCGTAATGAATTCCCCCAGGTAAACAAATACCCCTGCTCCTGCATTTTGTTTAAGTGTCTTTCCACCTGACGGGCTCCCTCTACATTAAGAATACCAACCGTCGGCTGCTCTACCCCATCCGCCTTTGCGGCAGCAATTCCGAAAACTGCATTTTTCACCATGGCCTGGATTCTCTCCGTATCGGTAGTGCCAGTAGTTGTGGCAATATACATGGTTTTTCCCCGGGCTGGTGTAACAACTTTGCCCACGGTTGCCACACCAATGGGAAAGGGATAATGCATGGTGACCACTCCGTCTAATTCCTGGTGGTCTAAAAGGTTCTCCAGTATAGTATGGACCTCATCTTCAGTTTCTGCCGGGATGTGAGGCAAGTGCTTACTGCTGGTAGGGCCAATTATATGCACTTCCAGGGTGGCGTTTTTCTGCATGGCAATTTCCGCTCCACGTACCAACTCTTGAACTTCAATCTCACTACCTAGGGTTGTCAGCCCAATGCGGTTCGTTTTTTTCATTTGGCCGGTACGCAACCCTTGAGCTGTCTCCAGCAATACTTCCCGGGTTACAGTCTGCCAATTATCCAACCTCGTCACCTCCTGGCCAGAGACTCAGCGGCTTGTTCCATGGCTTCAGCCAAAATTAGGCGTACCTGCTCTTTGACATCTTCTAATTTCAGCTCGGAACCATGCGAAAGACCTTGATTAGGTTCCAGAATAAGGCTGATGCCATCAAACAAATCGGTCATTCTTCCTAGAAACAAGCTGCCCTTGCCGATAACCATGGCACGTTTAATTTTTCCTTGTAACAGTTCCTCTCTGATTACTCCCAACAACGGTACCCCAGATGGGATATGTCCTTGAGTAGGAGCAAAACCTGTCATCCCATGACTGGTGGTAAATTGGGCCAGCTCACTCTTATCCAACTCCCCTCTTTTTACCGCCATAGCTCCAATCATTTTATAATTAGCCAGGGGAACATCTCCGGCACCGGCTGGCACGGTTATTTCCGGGTTTTGCAGTTCAGGAGCAAAAATATCCACGTCGGTTATCTTAAGGCCGTTTCTTTCCAGAGGATCAGCTACAATAGCCTGTATTACCGCCTGGGGTGAGGAACCGGACCCTATCTTGTGTTTGCCCACTATATCAGTGCGAATAACCGGGTTTATCCCATCATTTTCGCTTATTAGGATTGCATAGCCGCCAATCATGTCCTCTAGAACCGGCATCTGTTTATTAACATGATCCCGGCTGTTCATGCCTAATTTTGCCGAAGACCCTCCGGCCAAAACCACCACATTCTTAAAAATGCCCGCTCGTACCAAAGCTGCAGCACTTAGTATGCCGTGAGCAGGTCCGGCACAAAAACCCCGGATGTCGGCACCACTGGCGTTTTCACAGTTGCCTATCTCGCCAATAGCCTTGGCCAGATTGCCTCCTCCCCGCTGGTTCATATCACCAATGGCTTCTTCGGAAGTTTCGATAATGTAGTCAATTTCCTTGGGATCAATCTGAAAGCGCTCCAGTAAATTAACCAGAGCTAAAACCCCTGATGCTTTGCAAACCAGGTTCTCAAACACCACATGAGCAGATAAATTAGGATCAGTGTCATGGGCCTCACGAACACAGCCCACCAATTGTCCGTCCTGATACAATCCATCAGCTTGATGGCTGACTACCATTTCTTCAATCTCCTGAAGATCGCGGGTCCTATCCAGCTGGGCAAAGTGTTTGGCAGACAAATTCGCGGTGGGCAGCTTATCTTTTATGGAAGCAGCAAATTCTGCACTCAATTCCACCAGGTTAAAGCTATCTGCTATTTTCATAAGCCCATAAAACTCTGCCTGATCCAATATTTGACCAAATCTCCCCTGGGTTCTTGGTTCCACTGGGTGTTGATACCAGGGTGAGGGATGGTCAGTTAACTGGCGAGGATGAGCGTTGCCAATATATACTTGATTGGGCAGGTAACCCACTGCTTCCTGGAAACTGCGCAGGTGACCGGGCAAAGCCTTCAGATATTCCGAATCAGGATTCTTAACTCTTTCCATGGTGATGGTAGTTCCATGACCCATTAGAATATCAGGTGCATGGACTAATACATATGCAGTTGCTCGAATAACTGGAAAATTCACTAGTGAGCCCCCTTTGGTTACTTCACTTGCCAAAACGTTTAGCCATCCTGATACTGTGATCTAATATCACTCATCTCGGTTATTATTTCCTCCACATTCAGAACCATCTCCATCATGGAGATTTGGTCTTCGTATACCTGCGGGTCAATTAGGTCCTTAAGCTCAAAAATATGGTAAACTGGCAGTCCTAAAGCTACATTAGTCAGGGGACCAGCATAAGTCGGATCTCCGGCGATGACTGTTTCGGCAGTTAATCCAGCGGATTCTGCTTCGGCGCCCCCCAGGATAACCACGACTTTATCAGTACCATATTTTTCGGCAGTTTCTTTTATACGCGCTTGATTGGCCATGTCCATGGCCCCAGCGGCTGTTCATACAAAACACTCGGTACTGGTAAACAGAATCTCTCCGCCTACCGTTTGCATACATTCAGCAATAGCAGGGCCAGGTATTCCGTCCCGATCACCCAGGATACAAATTTTCTTGTCGGCAAAAAACTCTTTACTAACCATCTGCTTCATCCTTTCTCTGCATATTCAATTGCATCACTAAAGATTAAAACCCCAGTTCATTGTTTACTCCAGTAAGCCACCAAAAAGCCTTGTCACCTCGGGCGAAGCAATCTGAAACCGGACAGCAGGTTTGCAATAGCGACCATCAGCAACCTAAATAGTGTTCATAACCCGTAGGGTTTGAAAACATTAGTAGTACCCGAAGGGTGTAGTACCCGTAGGGTGCGAGGGCAACTAAGGCGCTCTCTTTTTTATGCGATAACACGGCGAAGGCTATTTTCACAGGAATTACACGAAAGATTATTAGCCCTGTCCTATTAGTTCTTTTATTTTGGCCTCAATATCTTCCGGCATAAGATCCTGACCTGACAATTCGGCTACCCTTTGCCCGTCACGGTAGAATACCATGGCCGGCAAACCCAGTACCTTTTCGCCAATGGCCAGACGCCGGTTACCGGAAGTGTTGACCTTACAAAACTTCATGCGGTCTCCGTAACGCTCTGCCATTTCTTCAACATGAGGCATTAGTTCCAGGCAATGCTCACATTTAGGGCCCCACCAGTCCACCAATACCAGGCCGGAGCTGTTGCGCACTTCCTGGTCAAAATTATCCTTAGTTACTTCAATCATGTTTGCACCTCCTTAAGCGATGCCAGTCATTTCTTTCAGGTTGTCTACAGTTATATTTTGAATTTGTTTTTTTAGCTGGCCTTGAACAAACAGATGCACCAAAGGTAACATATCGGGGGTCACCTGATAACGACGTGCTACCAGTTCATTACGGGTAGCATCAACCTTTACCAACGACAGCTTCTCATTATGATCGCGGACAAATTGGTCTACAAGGATGATTTTTTCAGTTCCTGCCATGTCACTGGGATCGTAGTAAGCTACTACCACCGGTTTGCTGGCCTGCAACACTTCTGTTTCCCACAGTTCGGTTTCATGAACGTATTTCTCTGCCGCCACTGCTGCCACAGCTCCATCCGCAGCTGCCGTGATAACCTGGCGCAGGTATTTATCGCGCACATCACCAGCTGCAAATACCCCTTCCAGATTTGTAGCCATCTTTTCATCGGTTATCACATAACCCTGAGGAGTAAGTTGAACCTGATCATTAACCAGCTCAGAATTAGGCACGGTACCAATAAAAATGAACACACCGTTGGTGGGGTAATCGCTTTCCTCCCCGGTCTTGATGTTTTTCAGGGTTACACTTTCTACCAATTCGTCCCCATTAATACTGGTTACGGTGGAGTTCCATATCCACTTCAGTTTCGGATTACGAAAAGCCCGTTCAGCGGAGGCCTGATTGGCATCCACCTTACCTTCTTCGTGGATAACTATGATGGTAACATTTTCGGCAAACTTGGTCAGATACTCGGCTTCTTCAATGGCTGCGTCACCGCTGCCGACCACCACTACATCCAATTCTTCAAATAATTCGGCATCACAGGTAGCACAGTAGCTTACTCCCTTGCCTCTAAGTCTTCCCTCCCCGGCAACTTTTAACATCCGCGGCTGGGCTCCTAAGGCTACTATTACCGATTTCGCCAAGTATTCACCTTTACGGCAAATTATCTTTTTAGGGTTGGCTTTTAGATCCAAGGACATGACCGTGTCGTTTATAAACTCGGCACCAAACTGAGCCGCATGTTCAGCCATGGCCTGAGTTAAACCTGGTCCGGTAGTCCCGCGCCCAAACCCCGGGTAATTTTCCAGCTCTTCAGTGGTAGCTGCCTGTCCACCGGGCTTGCCCTTTTCAATAATGCCAGTTTTCATACGCGCGCGAGCTCCATATACTCCAGCAGCCAGACCAGCCGGTCCCCCGCCTAGAATAAGCAGATCATATAAGTTATCCATACCTTCACCTGCCTTTTTATGATGTTTCCCGGATCTGTGCCAGCAATTTTAGATTTCAATATCTGCATTAGGTATATTTTTAACCGAAGGATGGTTAGTTATGATAATAAGTTGGTCATTCACATTTTCCTTTAAACAAAAAACAGGGGAGAATCTTCCTCCCCTGCAGACTGTCAAAGAAGTCTATAAATGGTTAGAAGTTCGAGATTGCCACGCCCCTCCGGGGCTCGCAATGACACATAAGATGGCCTTCTGGTATGTCATCGGCCGTTCCGGCACTACCGATGTTCACTATCGTTCACGGCTA
>JAKPGY010000179.1 GCA_029550685.1 Bacillota bacterium | reverse complement strand
CCGAGCGGTAGACCTGCATCGGAAAGCCCCAGACAAATATGAGCGGTTTTTCCCTGGTGACATCGTTCGCATTATCGATAAAGAGGACGGCATAATCGAGGACCTGCCAATTGTGAAAGTCACCAAGTCTGACATAACCGGCAATCCTGGGGATATTCAAATTGAGATTGCTAACAAAAGCAGGGATATAGCCGGCAGCATATCGGAGCTACAGGACCGAACCAGGATAAATGAGGTCTATGCCCAGGGCGCAACAAACCAAATGATCGTTCCGTTTGCTGATAATGCCGATCCATCTAATCCTGCTGTAATGAGAATTTATATCCCCGACACGATGGCCCGAATTAATAGGTTAGTACTAAACTACCAACTGGAACCTTTTAGGGCCTATAGTAAGGCTGTAGGAGGCGGTGGCGCAAGTGTCCAGTCAACCAGCTCCGGCGGTGGCAGTTCCCAGTCCACAAGCGCGGGAGGAGGTAGTTATGACAGCACGGGGAGCGGAGGCGGTGGCTATCGCACAACTGATACAGACAACAGCAGAAA
Source organism: Bacillota bacterium (assembly GCA_029550685.1). GTDB lineage: Bacteria > Bacillota > Syntrophomonadia > Syntrophomonadales > Syntrophomonadaceae > DTU018. Next base: position 836 of record JAKPGY010000179.1, on the reverse strand, counting down.
CATATGGGATCTAGGCGAACCTTATTCACCAGGCGATGTAATGAGTCCTGTGGATGGTCATTCTCATGGAATAGTTCCTCACCGGCACCCACATAGCCATAGTGTAAATATCCCAAGTCATAGTCATACTTTTAATATTCCTAATCACACACACAGTGTGAATATACCTAATCATACACACAGCATCTCTATACCTAATCACACGCATGAATTGCAATTTGGGATATATCAAGGAACTACAGCCGACCAAGTGACCGTAAAGGTGGATGGAAAAGCTATGCCGCCTGTGCAACCTGGACAGGATATCGATATTATACCTTACCTCAGCGTCGATGCCGGAGGAAAAGTGCAGCGCAATACTTGGCACGAAGTTGAAATTATACCCAACCGGATGACCCGGGTGGTAGCCAATATCTTCATGCAGATCTTCACCAACAGCAGAGGAGGCGGTGATTACTAATGACTTGGCAAACGATGTATAAAGGGTTGGTTAACAGCCCGGAAACGACTATTACCAACAATATCAGTGAAAGCGACACTATAATCTATGTGCTGGATCCGGCCCGGGTACCGGAGCTGCCAAATTTAATGACTTTGGGTACCGGCACGAATGCTGAAACGGTATTGGTGACAGCTATAAACGATAATGCTTTAACCGTACAAAGAGGTTTTCAGGGCATAGCGAAATCCTGGCCGGCCGGGACGGTTATCGCCAGGAATTTTACCGAGTATGACCATGCGGCTTTTAAGGCCAACATCGAGGAGCTAGCCGATGGCCTAAATGACCTGGCCGGAGAAGATCGCACAGACGAAACGGTGAAAGGGAATGCCGATGC
>JAKPGY010000120.1 GCA_029550685.1 Bacillota bacterium | reverse complement strand
AAGCTAAGGACTGTATTTAAAATCGTTTTACCCTCTGCAATGCCTGGCATTTTGGCCGGCGTCATCCTGGGCATCGGAAGGATTGTAGGAGAAAGCGCCGCGTTAATCTATACGGCTGGAACTGTAGCTGAAATACCAAAGGGCAGCGATTTTCTGTTTGATTCTACCCGAACATTATCGGTTCATATGTACGCACTTACCAGCGAAGGGTTGTATGTAGACCAGTCTTATGCAACTGCTGTAATACTGTTTATAATCGTGGTATTGATTAACTGCCTCGCAGGGTTTATATCAAAGAAACTGTCAAAAGTCTAAGGCGCTATTTGAAAGGCACCAGGCGATTCTTGATACCAGGGACCAGATATCAGATACAAGCCGCTGGATACCAGACTTTAATTGCCGGAAGAAACGGAGGTAAAAAGGAAAAGATATGGACAAAATTCATATAGAAAATCTGGATTTATATTACGGCGATTTTCAGGCGCTGAAAAAAATCAACCTGAATATAAAAGCAAATGAGGTTACAGCCTTCATCGGGCCATCAGGTTGCGGAAAAACTACGCTTTTAAAATGCCTGAACCGAATGAATGACATTGTTGAAGGTTGCAGAATAACTGGTAAGATTCTGCTTGACGGCGAGAACATCTATGGTGATATAGACATCAACCTACTGCGAAAACGGGTGGGAATGGTTTTCCAAAAGCCCAATCCTTTTCCTATGAGTGTGTATGATAATGTGGCATTTGGGCCACGTACACATGGCATAAAATCAAAAATTAAACTGGACGATATAGTGGAACGGTCGCTCCGGCAGGCCGCAATATGGGATGAATTAAAGAGCCGCTTAAAAAAGAGTGCTTTGGAACTCTCTGGTGGTCAGCAGCAAAGACTCTGTATTGCGAGGGCATTGGCGGTACAGCCGGAAGTTTTATTGATGGATGAACCTACGTCAGCTTTGGATCCTATCTCAACATCCAAAATCGAAGACCTTGTTGTTGAGTTGAAGAATGATTATACTATTATTATAGTTACCCATAATATGCAACAGGCGGTACGCATTGCAGATAGTGTAGCTTTTTTGTTAAATGGAGAAGTGATAGAATATGCAAGAGCGGAGAAACTGTTCTATATGCCACAGGATAAACGCACA